>JAFAVZ010000121.1 GCA_019242175.1 Acidobacteriota bacterium | reverse complement strand
GGAAGGGATCGCGCGGTCACGGTGTCGACGGTTCCGCTCGATCTCGCGCCCATCCTGCGCGAGGATCTTTTTCGTCGCTCGGCGACGACCATCGTCACCAGCGCGACGCTCGCCACCGACGGCAAGTTCAACTTCCTCAGCTCGCGACTCGGCCTCGACGAGCCGGACGTCGAGCCCCGTACCGGCTTGTTTCCGTCGCCGTTCAAGTATCGCGATCAGGCGGTGCTGGCGATCCCGAGCGACGTGCCGCCGCCGAATCTGAATCCGAGTGGCCACTTCGCCACCGCGGCGCGCGTCACGATGGATCTCGCCGAGGCGGCGAATGGCGGAATGTTCGTGTTGTTCACCAGTCATCGCGACGTCCGCGCGATGGCGGCCGAGCTGCGCGCGCGAGGCGTCGATCGACGTTGGCCGTTGCTCGTGCACGGCGACGAGACGCGCGATCAGCTGCTCTCGCGGTTTCGCGAATCGGGCGGGGCCGTTCTCGTCGGAACTGCCTCGTTCTGGGAGGGCGTGGACGTGCCCGGGGACGCGCTCCGCGCGCTGTTGATCGCAAAGCTTCCTTTTCGCGTTCCTAGCGAGCCGATCACGGCTGCCCATTGCGAGGCGATCGAGAAGCGCGGCGGCGACTCGTTCCGCGAATACATGCTGCCCCATGCGGCGCTGCGGCTGAAGCAGGGATTCGGGCGTCTGGTGCGGACGGCGGCGGACAGAGGCGTGGTGGTGATTGCCGACCCGCGCGTCGTGACGAAGAATTACGGCCGCGGGTTGATCGAGGGGCTTCCGCCGGCCCGCCGCATCGTGGGAAAATGGAGCGAACTGCTCCCCGAAGTGCGAGATTTCTACTCAGGCGTATAAAGCCATAAGTCTTGGCGATGAAGGAACTCCGACCGAAGGTGCGCAGCGCCGAAGGAGGAGCCATGAATAACCGTATGAAGGAACTCCGACCGAAGGTGCGCAGCGCCGAAGGGAGGAGCCATGATTCAAGCGTACCCACCTGAACGAGCCCAAATCTCAATGAACAATCGTCCCGGAAAAGTCGTCTGCGTCGGCCGCAACTACGTCGATCACGCCAAGGAAATGGGCAACGACGTTCCCAAGGAGCCGCTAATCTTTCTGAAGCCGCCCACCACCGTGATTCGCAACGGCGATTCCGTCGTGTTGCCGCCCGAATCGACCCACGTCGAGTACGAGGGCGAGATCGGCGTGGTCATCGGCAAGAAGCTCCGCCGCGTATCGGAGGAAGAGGCCAGAGGCGCGGTGCAGCAGATCGTGGCGGTGAACGACGTGACGGCGCGGGATCTTCAGAAGGCTGAGCCGCAGTGGACGCGTGGCAAGGGGTTTGACACGTTCTGCCCTGTGGGAGAGCCGGTCGACGCACCCGCGGACCTGAGCTCGCTGACCGTCGTGACCCGCGTGAACGGAACCGAGCGCCAGCGTGCGCGAGGGTCCGACATGGTGTTCTCCGTTCCGCGCGTCCTCTCCTACATCTCGCAGTTCATGACGCTCGAGCCGGGCGATCTGGTCTGCACGGGGACGCCGTCGGGCGTGGGGAAACTATCGCCCGGCGACGAGGTAGAAGTAGAGATCGTCGGGTTGAGCAAGGTCACGAACAAGGTCGTCGCGGAGCAACGGTAGTCTGGTGCCAAAAGTCGCTGGTCGATTCCATACGCTGCCGGAGTACGCGCTGGCCACCATCCCGCAGAAGAAGCGGGAGCTGGCCGCGCGAGGCGTCGATGTGATCGACCTCGGCGCCGGCGACGCCGACCTGGCGCCGCCGCCAAAGGCTCTGGATGCGATCACGAAGGCAGTGCGCGAGCCCGCGATGAGCCGCTACGGCTTTGGTCTCGGGCTCGTCGCCTATCGGGAAGCGATCGCCGCCTGGATGGGGAAGCGCTTCGGCATCCGCTTCGATCCGATGCGTGAGATCGTCCCGCTGATCGGCTCGAAGGAAGGCATCTCGCACCTGGCGTTGGCGTACATGGAGCCGGGCCAGGTCGCGATCATCCCGGAGCCGGGCTACAACGCGTACCAGGGAGGGACGCTGCTCGGCGGCGGTGAGCCCTATCGCTATGCGCTGCGCCCGCGCACGGACTTTCTGATCGATCTCGACGAGATCGACGACGTGACGCTGCATCGCACGCGCATTCTCTATTTGAACTATCCTAACAACCCGACGGCGGCCGTCGCACCGATCGACTATCTCGAGAAGGTCGTCGCGCGCTGTCGGGAGCTGGACATCCTGCTCGTCTACGACAACGCCTATTCGGAGCTCGCGTTCGACGGTTACAAGCCGCCGAGCATCTTCGAAGTCGACGGGGCGCGCGACGTCGCCATCGAGTTTCACTCCCTGTCGAAGACGTACAACATGACGGGGTGGCGCTGCGGCTGGGCGGTCGCGGCGCCTGAGATCGCGTCGGTCCTCACGAAGATCAAGCTCTACACCGACACCGGCCAGTTCATGGCGGTCCAGGCGGCCGGCGTCGCGGCGCTCGCCAGCTACGACGAGTGGGTGCCGGGCAACGTGGACGTATTCCGACAGCGTCGCGATGCGGCCGTCGCCGCGTTCAACGCGAACGGCTTCAAGTGCGACACGCCGCGAGCGACGATGTACCTGTGGATCCCGTTGCCGGATGGCATGCCGAGCGCGGTGTTCGCCGAGCGGCTGCTCGAGGACGAAGGCGTCGTCGTGATGCCAGGTTCGTCGTTCGGCGCCGGCGGAGAAGGCTTTTTCCGGATCTCGTTCATCACCTCGCCGGAACGGTTACAAGAAGCGGCAGCGCGCGCGGGTCGCGTGCTCTCCTCCATGGGAGCGGCGGTCTGATGCGCATCGGGAACTTCGAGAAGAAAGAAAACCGGAAGGCGTCAGTCGTTGCCTCGGTCGCCGCGCACGTCATCGCGATCGCGCTGATCGCGTCGATCACGTTCAGCTATCCGATCGCGTCGTTCTTTGGCGCGAAGGACAAGCTCCCAACCGAGCGCATTCAGTACATCCAGGTGCAGCCTCGTGCTGCGGCCCCAGTCGGCAACGGCTCGCAGGACAAGGCCACGCCGCCGAAAAAAGCGCTCAAGCCGGCGCCGTTGCTCGCGCCGTCGATGATTCCGACCGCGATTCCGCCGATTCCGTCCGCGCCGAGCGTCGGCGCCATTTCAGGGACGGGGACGGGCGCGGGTGGCGCGCCGGCAGGCGTCGCGACGGGCGTCGAGCCGTCGTTGCCGGATCCGCGCATCGAGCTCAGGCCGAACATGCTTCGGCTGCCGAAGTCCCTCGCCGAGAAAAACGACAGCGCGGTGAAGGCGATCTATCTCGCGTGGCGCGAAGCGGAGATCGAAGCGGCGGCGCACAAGGGCCGCGATCCGCGCGACTGGACGTTCGAGAAGGGCGGCCAGAAGTACGGCATCGATTCGTCGTACATCTACCTCGGCAAGTTCAAGCTGCCCTCAGCCATCCTCGCGGCGCTGCCGTTCAACACCGGCGGCGTCGACGGTCGGCGCATCATCGAGAACCGCAACGCGGACTGGATCCGCAACGACATCTTCACTCACTCGCAGGGCATGAGCGAAGAAGATTTCCGCGCGGCGGTGAAGCGCATCCGCGAACGGAAGGATCGCGAGAAGAGAGAGGCCGACGAAGCGAAGGCGCGCGTTCAGCCGATCGTGCCGTAGCGCTCAGTTCAGAATCGACTCATCCACGGGCATCGTCGGCGCGGGTTCCTGCTCCCAGAAGGGACGGAACACGCCGGTTACGACGCCGAGCACCTTGAAGTCGTCGTTCGGTCCGACGTTGATCGTCTGCTCGTTCGGATTCGCCGGCTCCAGCGTGATCGCATTCCCATTCTGGCGCAGCGTCTTGATCGTCGCTTCCGCGCCAAGGCGCGCACCGATGATGTCGCCGTCCTTGGGACGCGCCGAGGGGCTGATCAGCACGTAGTCGC
>JAFAVZ010000629.1 GCA_019242175.1 Acidobacteriota bacterium | reverse complement strand
GATGCGCCCCGCGTACTGGATCACCGTTCCCTTCCATGAGATGGGCATCGCGAGAAAGAGAGTGTCGAGTGTGGGATCGTCGAATCCCTCCCCGACGTAGCGACCCGTGGCCACGATGACTCGAGGCCGAGTGCCCGATAGGGTGGTCGCCGCCGATCGCGCCCGTCGGCGCGATCCCGGGCCACCGCGCAACACCACGACCTCTGGGCCGATGCCGCGAATGAGGTCGCAAAGAAAATCCAGATGATCCTTGCGCTCCGTGAGCACGATGGGCCACCGGCCTTCCGCGAGGGCCAGCTCGACATCGCGGGCGATCAGCTCTGCACGCGCGCGATCCCGGGCGACGGCGCGATAGATCGTCTGGATCGACGGCTTCTCTTCGGGCACGGCCAGCGATGTCTCGCGCACGATGAGCTTGTGCTCGAAGGGGCGTAAGGCGGCTTGAGCCTTCGCGTTGATGGCGTGACGTACCGGCCCCAGTTGCATGGCTCCGATCGGATGGTGCCCGTCCCTTCTGCGAGGGGTGGCCGTCAACCCGACCACGAAGCGCGCACGGGCCGAAGCCAAGACCCTTTCGAACGAGACCGCGGGGACGTGATGACATTCGTCGACGACGACTTGACCGTAGTCCCCAACGATTGCGCTCACCTCACCGTCGCGGACGAGGCTCTGAATCATCGCGACGTCCAGCATCCCGTTCGGGTTGGTCTTGCCCCCGCCAACTCGGCCGACGTGGTGGAGATCGACACCCAGGAACAGCGCGAGCTGGTTCACCCACTGCTCGAGCAACGGGCGGCGGTGGAGCAAAACGAGCGTGTTGATCCCGCGAGACGCAATCATGGCGGCGCCCATCACAGTCTTTCCCGCACCTGGTGGTGCAACGAGGACGCCGATCTCGTGTGCGAGCATCTCCCGCACCGCCGCGTCCTGCTCGGCTGTGAGCGTGCCGCGAAACGTTAGGTCGAGGGCCTTTCCACGATTGCGCTGATCATCGCAGGCTAATTGCGAGCCGTTCGTTTCAAGAAGGCCCCGAACATCGTCGACGCAGGCTCGTGGGAGGGCGAGGTGTTTCGGGAGGTCCTCCGCGCAGACGACGATCCGAGGTGTTCGGGCTGTCGAGAGTCTGAGCTTCTGGCGCTTGTAGAACTCGGGATTCTGGAACGCGGCCAGGCGCCGGAGACGCGACACGAGCGGAGGCGGCAAGCCTGCCTTCTCCACGAACAGCCGCTGGGCGAGGACCGCATTGACCTCCGGTGGGATAGCGAAGGGGAGCCTGGTCTCCGGCGCTGGCGGTGGCTTCGGTTTCCAGGGTTCCGCGTCCTCTTCGTCATCGAGCGACGGCTGCGGGACTCCAAGCACACGGGCCGTTCTGACGGCCAGCGTAGCCAGCTCGCGGACCCGATCGGCCTCGACGCGTTCGATGTCCGCGAGAAACTGCCATTGCTGCTCCCATGGAAACGCCTCGAAGCGGCCGTCGATGAACAGGCTGTGCCCGAGCTTTCGAGGTTGGAAACTGGAACGGCAGCGCGATGAGGTTTCCGAATCCCCCTTGGGGGAGCGTGTCCTGCGACGGGAAGAGGCGATCGTAGGATTCGATCTTGAGCTCACGTCGCAGCCGCATCGTCTCGGTCAGCAGGAACGACGCCATGTCTCGGGCATCACGCGCGGGTACGGGCGCCGTGAAGAAGAACCAGACATGCGCTCCGTTTCCGGACCTCGATCGCTCGACGGCCGGGGAGAGCCCGTGGCCTTGACAGGTCTCGACGAAGGCTGCGATGTCATCCATCCAGGACGCCTCGTCGAAGTCCAGCGCGACGAACCAACAGGTGTCGTCGTGAAGTAGAGGATAGACGCCTGCCGTGTACTTGCCGCTGAGGTGATCGGCGATGACCCGGTCATCGACTGTGATGAATGCTTGGTTGGGGCACTCGCCGCACCTGACCTTGGGTTTCTCGCACACGCCCCGCACCCATTCGTTCGCGCATGCCGGCGCGTAGCCACTCCGCTCCTGCTTTGCATTCTCCCACCGCTTGGGAAACACGTCCGTGCGACCG
>JAFAVZ010000553.1 GCA_019242175.1 Acidobacteriota bacterium | reverse complement strand
GGATCCCCCGGCACGTGCGCTGGTCGCTCGTAGCAGGAGATCCTTCGGCGACTTTGCGCCTCAGGATGACACTCGGCGGGGGGGGGGCGCGTCTCAGGATGGGGCGCGCCGCTCGTGACGGCGATCCTCATCCCCGACTTCTACCCGGCGCGTCGGGTCTCGTCGCACGGATGGCGTGGTCGTGTAAGTGTCGCGGATGGCATAGCCGTGTACGTGTCATCCTGAGCCCCGAAGAGGGCGAAGGATCCCCCGGCACGTGCGCTGGTCGCTCGTAGCAGGAGATCCTTCGGCGACTTTGCGCCTCAGGATGACACTTGGCGGGGGTGCGCGTCTCAGGATGGGCGCCGCTCGTGACGGCGATCCTCGTCCCCAACTTCTACCCGACGCGTTGAGTCTCGCGCGCAGACGGCGTCGTGGTGTACGTGTCATCCTCAGCCCCGAAGAGGGCGAAGGATCCGTACCGATCTTGCGCGGCGTTCCAGGGTACGGATCCTTCGGCGTCTTCGCGCCTCAGGATGACACTACACCCCGCGCCGGTCGTCTTCCTCGTCCCCGCCCTGCCCGCCGCCCGAGGGGTCCATTCCGATGATGCTGATCTTGCCGTCGCTCTCCATGTACGCGGCGCGTACGTCGCGGAGGTCCTCCATCCCGTGCTCGCGAACGTGTTCATACAGCTCCTCGGGTGTGAGCCAGACCTTGCGCATGTTCGGCGGCAACATCGCGCCGTTCTTCACCAGCGCGACGGGTTGCTGATGCATCTGCCGGTTCAGCCACGGCCAGCGGATCGCCATCCAGTCGATGAAGATGTTCCAGAAGATGAGCGTGCCGAGGAGGACGAGGCCGTCCGGGACGGACTTGTAGTCGGCGGACATCGCGTTCTGCGCGGCGTCTGCCATCAGCACGAGCAGCAGCAAATCGCTGGCGCCGAGGCCTCCCGCCGGGCGTTTGAATTTGACGAGAACGAAGAAGAGGACCAGGTAAATGATCGAGCCGCGAACGAAGACTTCCAGCGGCGAGACCGTGAAATGAAACGTGGTCGACCACGGCGCGTCCATGTCGAGCGCAACAGCAGAAAGCGTACCGAACTACAATCCGGCGCCATGCCGACCGCCGCCCCGCCCGTCCGTCCCATCACCCTCGACGAGATCCGTTCCGCGCGCGAGCGCATCCACGGCGTCATCACCCGCACGCCGCTCGTGCGCCTGCGCCACGGCATCGGCGACGCGCCCGAGATCTGGCTGAAGCTGGAGAACCTCCAGCCGATCAACGCCTTCAAGTTGCGTGGCGCGGCGAATGCCGTCGCGTTGCTGCAGCCGGAAGAGCGGAGCAAAGGCGTCTGGACGATCAGCGCCGGCAATGCCGGTCAGGGCGTCGCATACGCCGCGCGCGAGGCAGGCGTGCCGTGCACGGTCGTGGTGATCGAGACCGCCCCCGAGACGAAAGTCGAGCGCATGCGGGCCCTCGGCGCGAAGCTGGTCAAGGCGCCATTCGACGCGTGCTGGCAGGCGATGGAAGCGCGCGAGTTCCCGGGCGTCGAGGGGACGTTCGTGCATCCGTTCGACGACAGCGACTTCATCGCCGGCAACGCCACCCTCGGGCTGGAGATCCTCGAAGACCTGCCGCAGGTGAAGACGGTCGTCACGGCGATCGGCGGTGGCGGATTGATCGCCGGGGTCGGCAGCGCGATCCGCGCGCTCGCGCCGCACGTGCGGATCCTCGGCGCGGAGCCGGAGACCGCGGCGCCCGGCGCGCGTTCGTTCGATGCCGGCTCGCCGCAGCAGTTCGACGGCTGGCAGGCGTCGTTCGTCGACGGCGCGGGCGGCAAGAGCATCTTCCCGCGGATGTGGGAGCGGATGCACGGCGTGGTCGACGGCTCGGTCGTCGTCACGCTGGACGAAGTGCGCCATGCGATGCGCGTCGTCGCCGAAAAGGCGCGCGTGATCGCGGAAGGGGCGGGCGCGCTCGGTGTCGCAGCGGCGCTTTCGGGAAGGGCGGGGGAGGGGCCGATCGTCGCCGTCGTTTCGGGCGGCAACATCGACCTCAAGAAGTTCGGGGAGTTGGTGATGTGAGGACCGGCTTCAGCCGTCCTGGGACGGGCTGAAACCCGTCCCCACGTGACGTTCAGACCCGCTTCACCATCCGCGTCCACTCCACCTCGTAGCCTGCTTCCTCGTAGATGCGGCGCGCGCGGTCGTTGCCGGCGAAGACGTTGAGCGACATCAGGCGATAGTCGCCGTCGGTCGCCCACTGCTCCGCGAACGCGAGCAACGCGCGGCCCACGCCACGGCCTTCGCCGGCGCGGGCGACCACGATGTCGCTGATGTGCGCGATCGGTTCCTTCGTGAAGTAGTCGTGATCGGTGCGCAGCGAGAGGAGGCCGAGCGGCGTGCCGTCGTCATCGACTGCGGCGAAGAACGCGGAGCCGGGAGTCGGAGCGGCGAGCTCCTTCGCGAAGCCTTCGGCGACCGACGCGTTCATCACGGCGACGTCGCGCCAGGGAGCGGGGCCGAACTCGTGCAGTCGAGGAGCGAGGGCGGTGATCTAGTCGGTGTCGGCGACGGTGGCGGGGCGAATGTGCACGCTCATCGTTTGTGCTTGCGCCGATCTTCCTTGAACGCGTGCCGCGCCTCGGCTTCCTCGACGGAGTGCGACTCGCGGATGCTCGAGTCGCGTTTCGCCATCTCCGCGAGGCGCTTGTAGTGGATGTGCAAGACGTGCAGCTCTTCCTCCGACAGATCCTCGACGGAGATCAGCTTGTTGCTCGCGCCTTCCAGTGCGGCGACGATCTCGCTGAGCTTCAGCTGCACGGCCATCGCGTCTTTGTTCTGCGCGCGTTGGATGAGGAAGACCATCAGGAACGTGACGATCGTCGTGCCGGTGTTGATCACCAGCTGCCACGTGTCGGAGTAATGGAAGAGCGGACCGGTGATGACCCAGACCGCGATGAGCGCCACGGCGGTGACGAACGCCCCGGCCGAGCCGGTAGCTCTCGAGGCCCAGGTGGCGAAACGCGACATCGCCCCTTCGTTGCTTTTCGAACGGCGGTCGAGCATGAAGCCCTCCTGCGACTATTTCACTGTGGCGAGCGGTGCAGCCGCGGTGTTGCCCGTATCCGGATAGTCGCGCCGGTCGACCATCTGCGCGATCGGCACTTCCATCACCGGCACGGTTACGCCGGCAATCGTCGCCGTGAGATTCGTCGGCCGCGGCTTGTCGATCTTTGCCGCGATGCGCACCTTCACGGCCTTCGGATCGAGCACCGTCGTCGTCCCGTCCGCTTTCAGCATCACGTTCGGCACGAGCACGTCGGCGTTGCCGGGGATGTTCTGCATGACGAGGCGCGCGCCGGTTGCGCCGGGCGGCGTGAAGTCGACCGTCACGTTGCCGGGCGGCACGTCGAGCAGGAGAAACGCTCCCGTTTCGGCGACGCCGCCGGAGACGTAAGGCGAGCTCTCGACCCAGATGTTCGTGCCCTGATACAACGCCGCGCGGCGCGCGTTCTCCGTCTCGACGGTGCGGAACGTGCCGGAATCGTCCTGTTTCGTTTCGACGTCCGCGATCCAGCCCCGCACGCTGATCGGCTCCTTGCTCAGATGCGAGCTGGGGATGTCTTTTCCGCAGCTCGCGAGCAGGAGCAGAAGCGAAAACGCGGCGGCGGCTCTCATCGCTTCAGAGCGTACCACGCGAGTCCGATGCACTCATGGATCATGATCGTCGTGTCGCGCGCGCCGTCGCCGGTCGGCAACAGATCGTTCACGATGAGCTCTCCCGGCTCCGGTGCGGCGGGATGACAGATCACCGTCGCGAAGCGTTTGCGGAAGGCGAGACGCGCGCGGCGCATGTGCCAGTCGTTCGTCACGACGCCGATGCGCGTCTGGGGCGTGATGCACGGCAATCGCAACAGCCCGTCGGGATGCTCGAGCGTTCGCGTCGAACGCGGCTCGAGCGAGATGCGCCGCGCGTCGACGCCGAGCTGCACGGCGACATCGCGCATCAGCTCCAGCGTGCGCGTCGACGTGCCGGTGACCGTGACGTCGACGCCGGACATCACGACGCGCGCGTTCGGATGCTCCTGCGCCCAACGCGCGCCGGCCACGACGCGGCTCGTCGTGGGCGGATTGAGCAGATCGAAGCCGCGGTACGAGCCGCCGCTCAAAATCGCGATGACTTCCGGCTCGCCGGGATCCGCCGGAATCGCGATCATTCGCGACATCCACTTCGCCGTCGCCTCGGCCGAGCAGATCCAGATGAGAAGCAGCGAGGCGATCGCGAACGGATACGCGCGGCGTTTGCGGCGGGCCAGCGCGAAGAGGAAAAAGGCGAGCGCGAGCAGCACGAAGAGCGGCTCGGTGAACGCTTTGCCGGGGAAGAGAAGCCACCGCCGCACGGTCGGCGGACGATAGCACGCATGCGATAATCGCCGCGAAAATGAAGCGCTTCGTCCCCTTCGTGCTCCTCGCGGTCCTCGTTCCGGCAATCACCTCGATCGTGCTCGCCCAGCAGCCGTCGCAGGCCACCCTGCGCATCTCGGCAGGCGACCGCCCGGTCGCGACCGTCACGCTTTCCGGCCAGCTCTACTTCAACGCCGGCGACGTCGTCACCGCTCTCGGCGGTACCATCACGCCCGACAGCACCGGGTTCCGTGTGACGCTCAACAACGTCGTCGCCGCGTTCGGGCCGGACAGCCGCTTCGGCGTCGTCCGCGATGACCTCATCGAGATGCCCGCGCCGCCGATCGTGGTCGACGGCAAGCCGTACGTTCCGTGGCAGTTCTTCCAGGGCTTCTTCAAACGCGCCATCGACAACGAGGCGGTGTGGGATCCGGCGACGCGCGTGCTCGCCGTCCGCGCCGCGCAACGCAACGTGGTCTCCGTCCAGGCCTCGGTCACGAACGTGCAGGGCATCTCCAAGATCGTGCTCAGCCTCAGCGGCCCGGCGGAGTACGGCATCGTGAAACAGCCCGGCCTCTACACGGTCGCGTTCCGCACGCCCATCCATGCGCCGTTTGCCGAGCAGAGCGTGGAAGACCCATACGTGCAGAAGCTGACGTTCGCCGGCAACGAGCTGCGCATCCAGCTCTCCGCGCCGGAAGTCGTCGGCGACGCCTACAAGCTCGAGAATCCCTTCCGCATCGTCATCGACTTCCGCAAAGGCGCCGCGCCGGCGCCGGGCGTTCCTCCTCCCGCCGTCTCGCGTCCCGTCGACCAGCCGGGCATCCGCACGATCGTCATCGACCCCGGCCACGGCGGCAAGGAAGTCGGCGCGATCGGTCCGAGCGGGATGTACGAGAAAGACGCGACGCTCGCCGTCTGCCGCAAGCTCGCCCTCTCCCTCGGCTCCAAGCTCGGCGCGCGCGTCGTGCTCACGCGCGACGACGACAGCGTCATCTCCCTCGACCAACGCACCGCGATCGCGAATCAGTACAAGGCCGATCTCTTCCTCTCCGTGCACATGAACGCCGCGGTCGTGAAAGGCGCGCACGGCTCCGAGACGTACTTCCTCTCCCTCGACGCGAGCGACGAGCTGGCGAAGAAGGCGGCCGAGGGGGAAAACGCGGTCTCGGCGGCCGCGCAGCCGACCACGTCCAGCGATCTCAAGCTGATCCTCTGGGATCTCGCCCAGCAGGAGTACCTCAACGAATCGAGCAAGTTCGCCTCGGCCATCCAGGAAGAGATGAATCGCGCGACGGGCGTGCAGAATCGCGGCGTGAAGCAGGCGCCGTTCAAGGTGCTCGTCGGTGCGACGATGCCCGCCGCTCTCGTCGAGGTCGCATTCATCACGAACCCCGAGGAAGAGTCGAAGATCAAGAGCGACGCTTACCAGAACATGGTGGTCGATGCGATCACGCGCGCCGTGCAGCGGTACAAGACGGATTACGAGACGCGCATCGGCGTCGCGCAGCCGCCGCCCGCCGCGGCTCCGGCGACGACGACCACCACGACGGCGACGAGGACCGGCACCTAGTGCGGCGCGTCGTACTCGGGATCGCTTTGCTGCTGCTGGTCGGCTCGTGCAAGAAGCCGACTCGGCTGATGTCGAACCTCGCCGTGGCGAACAAAGTGTCGGTGCGTTCGGTGCGGCTGTACTTCCAGGGACCGGACATGCTGCTCGCCGCCGAGACGCGCAACGTCTCGCTGCCCGAGAACCCCGCCGGCGCGCTGAGCGTCGTCGTGCGCGAGTTGCTGAAAGGCTCGGCGAACTCGACCGTGGCGCGCTCGTTTCCCGCCGATACCGTCCTGCGCGCCGCCTACCTCCTCCCGGACGGCACCGTCTTCGTCGACCTCGGCGGCCCCACGCTCACGCAAGGGTGGGGGACGGGGAGCCACGAGGAGCTGATGGCCGTCTACTCGGTCGTCTGGACCGTGACCGCCAACTTCACCGAGGCGAAGCGAGTTCGGCTGCTGCTGAACGGGGAGCCGGCCGAGACGCTTGCCGGCCACGTGGCGCTCGACCGCCCGCTGCGGGCGGCGGAGTGGGTCGTGGATCCGAGACGGCGCTGACGCGCCTGTTACTGGTTGCTGGTGGCTAGTCCGGGGAGCCGTTGAGGTACACGGCTGCCCTCGTCGAACCGCACATTGCGATTGTTATTTGAAGTTTGTTCGGATCGCGCAATACGGCCTCGGACCAGCAACCAGCGACTGGCAACCAGATATCCGGAATGCCCCACTCATACCGAACGGTTGTTTTGTGAAACAAGCGATGGATTTCCGAAACCTGCGGTTATCTTCTAGCAACTGAATGGTTTGTCACATTGCTGTTACGTTGAGAAATTTTTCACAATCTGTGCGATAATCCGTCGCACGATGTCAGTTAATGAATTTACTGGATGCGAGGGCACGGCTGCTTTCTGATTCACCAGCCCGCCAATTTGTACCGCCTCTTGAATTCTTCCTTGAACCTTACCGCCTGAAATACACACCCCCGAGTATCCGCGTCCCCCGCATTCCAGTAAGAGATCCCGATCGGCCCCGTCGCAAGGCGGGGTCGATTTTTTTGTAAACGGTTACGTAGATACGTGGCGGCGGGCTTCAGCCCGTCGCTCAGGCGAAAACGAGCTGCGCCAGCGCCCCTTCGAGCACGAGGCGCACGTCCGCATTCACCTGCAGCGAACGGATCGCGGCGAGCACCGCGTCGGCGGCGGCGAGCAGCCGTTCCCGCGCGATCGGCGGCTCCGGTTCGGCGGCGAGCTTCGCGATCACCGACGCGAGCAACGCCATCGCATCGCTCGCGTTTTCCTGCCCGCCGACGATCGACGCCAGCGCGAGCAATGCCGCGCCGTCGCGCTTCTTCGCGAACGACTGCAACGCGCTCTCGATCGTCTTCTGCAGCTCCTCGTCGATCGTGACCTCGCCCGCCACGTAGATCTTCTGCGACCGCGAGAGCACGGTTTGCAACAGCAGATCGGCGGAACGAGTCAGGAGGAGAAACGTCGTGTCGCGCGCCGGCTCCTCGAGCGTCTTCAGCAGCGAGTTCGAGCCGCTCACGCTCAGCCCATCGGCCGGATCGATGATGAACACCTTGGTGCGCCCCTCGTACGGACGCAGCGTCGCCTCGCCCACGAGCTCGCGGATCTGTTCGATCGAGATCAGCTTCCGGTCGCCGGCGACTTCGACGAAGTGCACGTCGGGATGCAGCCGCTGATCGATGCGCCGGCAGGTCTCGCAGTCATCGCCCGCCGAGCGGTTCTTGCAATTCAGCGCCTTCGCGATGCGCACCGCGAGCGCGCGCAACGCATCCGGCGCCGGCCCGTACAGAATCACGGCGTGATGCAGCTCGCCCCGCCGCGCGGTCTCGACGACGACATCCGCAGCCGTGGTCATCGCAACACTCCTCGTCCCTCGAGCACGGCCCGCGTGCGCGCGAACACCTCGTCGATCGTGCCGTCCGCATCGATCACGACGTACCGCTCGCGGTCGCTCTCCGCGAGCGACAGATATCCTTCCCGCACCCGCCGATAGAACCGCAAATCCTCGGTCTCGAAGCGATTCTCATCCGCAACCGCCTCGGCGTTGCGCGACCGCGCGCGCGTGAGCCCGGTCGCCTCCGGCAAGTCGAAGATCAGTGTTACGTCCGACCGCAGCGAATCCGTCGCCCAGTCGTTCAACTGGCGCAGGCGATCGAGCGGCAGCAGGCGTCCGAAGCCCTGGTAGGCGAGCGTCGCATCGGTGAAGCGATCGCAGAGCACGACCGCGCCGCGGGCGAGCGCCGGCTTGATCACTTCCACCGTGTGCTGCCGCCGCGAGGCCGCGAACAACAGCACTTCCGCGAGCGGATCGATCGTGGAGCCGGAGTCGAGCAGGATCGCGCGGATGCGATCCGCGAGAGGCGTCCCGCCCGGCTCTTTCGTCAGAACCGGGCTCGGCAGCAGCTCGGCCACGCGTTGCAGCTGCGTCGACTTCCCCGAGCCGTCGATCCCTTCGAAGGTGATGAACATCGGCCGCGCATTCTCTCCCCGATTCGCCGGCTTTCGAACCGTAATTCCGGATGCTCGTCACAAAATAGGCTGGGCGTACAGGTGTCATCCTGAGCCGCGCAGCCCTTTGTCATCCTGAGCCGCGCAGACGGCGAAGGATCTCCCGATGCAGGCGACAAGCGTCCGAGCCGGGAGATCCTTCGCGCTCTGCGGCGCTCAGGATGACACCGATGCGAGGCCGTCGCGCAGCCCGCGTTTCCGAACAATCGCTCGGCATCGTCGCCGCGTTGCGCGACTGGCGTTTCAACCTACAAAGTCGATGGCAAGGCGGTCGAGACGGGGGTGACGTTCGGCCCGCGACGCAGACGCGTGTCATCCTGAGCCGCGCAGACGGCGAAGGATCTCCCGATGCAGGCGACAAGCGTCCGAGCCGGGAGATCCTTCGCGCTCTGCGGCGCTCAGGATGACACTGATGCGAGACCGTCGCGCAGCCGCGTTTCCCGAACGATCACTCGGCATCCTCACCGCGTTGCGCGACTGGCGTTTCAAGCTACAAAGTCGATGGCAAGGCGGTCGAGACGGGCGTGACGTTCGGCCCGCGACGCAGACGCGTGTCATCCTGAGCCGCGCAGACGGCGAAGGATCCGTACCGATCTTGCTCAGCGCCTGAAGGTACGGATCCTTCGCGCTCTGCGGCGCTCAGGATGACACCTACACGAGGCGTTGCGCAGCCGCGTTTCCCGAACGATCACTCGGCATCCTCACCGCGTTGCGCGACTGGCGTTTCAACCTACAAAGCCGATGGCAAGGCGGTCGAGACGGGCGTGACGTTCGGCCCGCGACGCAGACGCGTGTCATCCTGAGCCGCGCAGACGGCGATCTCCCGATGCAGGCGACAAGCGTCCGAGCCGGGAGATCCTTCGCGCTCTGCGGCGCTCAGGATGACACTGATGCGAGGCCGTCGCGCAGCCCGCGTTTCCCGAACAATCGCTCGGCATCCTCACCGCGTTGCGCGACTGGCGTTTCAAGCTACAAAGTCGATGGCAAGGCGTTCGAGACGGGCGTGACGTTCGGCCCGCCGCGCAGACGCGTGTCATCCTGAGCCGCGCAGACGGCGAAGGATCTCCCGATGCAGGCGACAAGCGTCCGAGCCGGGAGATCCTTCGCGCTCTGCGGCGCTCAGGATGACACTGATGCGAGGCCGTCGCGCAGCCCGCGCAAGTAGTGCTCGCGCATCAGCGTTTCGAACACGTTGTTGCGCGCGAGCAAACGAAAGCGTTCGCCGAGGCGCGCGCGGCGCCGGAGCTTCGCCAGTACGGATTCGTCGGCGAGCGTGCGCGTGTCGAGCTCGTGGACGCCGAGGAAGTGGCCGAGCTCGGGATGCTTGCGGTAGAAGATCGCGCCCGATTTGCCGACCGTGTACTGCCGACGCGCGAACGAGTCGATCGTCATCGGGTGATAGTGCCGCGTCACCGCCTGCGCGTTGTAGCGGATCTTCAGGCCCTGCTTGTCGAGGCGATACGCGAGCTCGATGTCTTCCCACGCGGCGGCGGGGAAGCCCGAGTCGAACGGCTGCGCCGCCAGGAGCGCGCGGTCGATAGAGATGTTCGACGTGTAGAAGAAGTTGAACGGCACCGTCGCGCCGTGCACGATCAGCTTGTAGCCGAACTGCAGGCCGTAGTCGTTGATGTAGTCCATGAACGCCGTGACGCGCTCCCGCTTCGGCCAGCCGGTGTAGCCGAGGACGGCGACGAGCGGGTCGTCGTTGGTCTCGCGATGGACGCGCGCGTGCTCGGCGAGAAACCGCGGCTCGGGAACTGTGTCGTCGCCGATGAAGACGACGAACTGCCCCTTCGCGAGCGTGACGCCGTGATTGCGCGCGCGGCCCGGCCCGGCGTTCTGCTGGGTGCGAAACGTGATGCTCTTGCGCTGTACGACCGTCTGCGCCGTGGCGTCTTTGGACCCGTCGTCGATGACGATGACTTCGTACTCCGGCGCGCCTTCCTGCCGCTCCAACGCGTCGAGGACGCGCAGCAACATGTCCAGACGGTTGTAGGTGGGGATGACGACGGAGAAGTAGGGGGCAGCCATCGAGGGGCGGATTGTAGCGGGAGTTGCTGGTTACTAGTTGCTGGTTACTAGTTGCTGGTTGCTGGTTGCTGGTTGCTGGTTGCTGGTTGCTGGTTGCTTGCGCATTTTCGCGTGCAACCCACAATCTACCGAGCTTTCTACCAGCAAAGAGCAGCCGGCGACCAGCAACCACTCACGCGCTCGTCCCTCCGTCGATGCACAACACCTGGCCGGTGATCGCGCTCGCGTCATCCGACAGCAGGAATGCGATGCCCGCCGCCACCTCGTCCGCCTTCACGGCCCGGCGCATCGGGATGGCGCGGATCATCTCCCGGCGCACGTCGCCGTCGAGGCTTGCGGTCATGTCCGTATCGACGAGGCCGGGCGCGACGCAGTTCACGCGGATGCCACTGCGCGCGACCTCCCGCGCGAGCGACTTCGTCATCGCGATCAGGCCGCCTTTCGCCGCGGAGTAATTCGTCTGCCCGACCATGCCGTGCAGGCCGGAGAGCGATGCCACGTTCACGATCGAGCCGCGGCGTTGCTGCATCATCGCCGGCAACGCGGCCTTCGTCATTGCGTAGGCGCCGCCGAGGGACGTGTCGATGACGTCGTCCCACTGCTCGCCGGTCATGTTGTAGAGCAATGCGTCCTGGCGGACGCCGGCGTTGTTTACCAGCGCATCGATCGACCCGAAGCGGGAGAGCACGGCTTCGACGACGACGCGGCACGCATCGCGATTGCGCACGTCCGCTTCCCAGCCCGCGACGCGTTGCGGGTCGGACGCGATGAACTCGCGCGCCGCATCCTTCGATTGTGAGAACGTGAACGCCACCGACCAGCCGTCGGCGAGCAGGCGCATGGCGGTGACGCGGCCGATTCCGCGCGACCCGCCCGTGATCAACGCGATCTGGCTCAGGCCTCCTCCTCGTACTTCTCTTTTAGCGATGCGACGACGGTCGGATCGGCCAGCGTCGTGACGTCGCCCAACGCCCGTCCTTCCGCGATGTCGCGCAAAAGGCGGCGCATGATCTTGCCGCTGCGCGTCTTCGGCAGGTCGGCGGTGATCAGGATCTTCTCCGGCTTCGCAATCGCCCCGATCTTTTCCGCGACGTGATTCTTCAGCTCCTGCTCGAACTTCGCCGGATCGTTCGTCGCGAGCTCGCGGCCCGCTTCCTTCACGATCACGAACGCGGCGATCGCCGTCCCCTTGATCTCATGCGAGATCCCCACGCAAGCCGCCTCGGCCACGAGTTGATGATCGACGAGCGCCGACTCGACCTCCATGGTGCCGATGCGATGCCCGGCGACGTTCATGACGTCGTCGACGCGGCCGAGGAGCCAGAAGTAGCCGTCTTCGTCGCGCTTGGCGCCGTCGCCGGTGAAGTAGATGCCCGGCCACTTCGACCAGTACTGCTGCTGGTAGCGCTCCGGGTCGCCCCAGATGCCGCGCAGCATCGAGGGCCAGGGGCTGGTGATCGCGAGATAGCCGCCGCCGACTTCGATGGCGTTGCCTTTCTCGTCGAGGATCTGCGCGTCGATGCCGGGGAAGGGGAGCGTCGCCGAGCCGGGCTTCGTCGCGGTGATGCCGGGCAGCGGCGTGATCATGATCCCGCCGGTTTCCGTCTGCCACCACGTGTCGACGATCGGGCAGCGCTCGTTGCCGATGTACTTGTGGTACCAGATCCACGCTTCAGGATTGATCGGCTCTCCGACCGATCCGAGCAGACGCAGCGACGAGAGGTCGCGGCTTTGCGGCAGCTGCTCGCCCCACTTCATGAACGCGCGGATGGCCGTCGGCGCCGTGTAGAAGATCGTGACTTTGTGCTTCTCGATCAGCTCCCAGAAACGGTCTTTCTTCGGCCAGTCGGGCGCGCCTTCGTAGAGGACGACCGTCGCGCCGTTCGCGAGCGGGCCGTAGACGACGTACGAATGACCGGTGACCCAGCCGATGTCGGCCGTGCACCAGTAGACGTCGTTCGGCTTCAGATCGAAGACCCACTTGCACGTGGCGTAGGCGACGGTGAGGAATCCGCCCGTCGTGTGGACGATGCCTTTCGGTTTGCCCGTGGTGCCGGACGTGTAGAGCGTGAAGAGCATGTGCTCGGAGTCGACCCACGTCGGCGGGCAATCATCCGAAGCGCTCTGCATCAGGTCGTGGTACCAGAGGTCGCGGCCGTCGGTCATGCTCACCGTTTCGTCGGCCTCTTCGGTCGCAGAGCGACGCATCGCGACGATCACCTTCTCGATGGACGGGCACTCCGCGACGGCGGCATCGGCGGTCTTCTTGAGCGGAACGAGCGCGCCGCGTCGATAGCCGCTCGTGGCCGTGATCAGCACCTTCGCCTGCGCATCCTGAATCCGATCCCGCAGCGCCTCGGCCGAAAAGCCGCCGAAGACGACCGAGTGCACCGCACCGATGCGCGCGCAGGCGAGCATCGCGACCGCCGCCTCGACGATGAGCGGCATGTAGATGGCGACGCGGTCGCCGGCGACGACGCCGACCGACTTCAGGACGTTCGCGAACTTCGAGACCTCGCGATGGAGCTGGCGGTACGTGAACTTGCGAACTTCACCCGGCTCGCCTTCCCAGATGATGGCCGTCTTGTCGCCACGCTCTTCGAGATGGCGATCGAGACAGTTGTAGGAGGCGTTGAGCGTTCCGCCGACGTACCACTTCGCGTAGGGCGGCTCCCACTCCAGGACTTTGTCCCACGGCTTTTCCCAGTCGAGCTCCTTCGCCCAGCCGGCCCAGTAGCCTTCGCGATCCGCGGCGGCCTTCTGATAGATGTCCGGGTCGCTGACGTTCGCCTGTTTCCGGAAGTCGTCAGACGGCGGGAAGGAACGGTTTTCCTGGAGCAGTGCGTCGAACTGGTTCGCCATGAGGGCGGATTCTAGCGGAAGCTTTACGGCCAGGGAGCTGCGTCCGCACGAGGTGGCCGGTGATAGAACTGTTCGATCGGGCGCTCGCCGCGGAGCTCGTCGTCAGGCCCGAGCCATCGCCGCGGCGATCGACTTGAAGATCGCCAGGCCATCGGCGTTGCCGAGGATCGACTCCGAGCAGCGTTCCGGGTGGGGCATCATGCCGAGGACGTTGCGGCCGGCGTTGCAGATGCCGGCGATGTTGCGCGCGGAGCCGTTGGGATTCGCCGCCGCGAGCACGCGGCCGTTCTCGTCGCAGTAGCGGAAGATGACCTGGCGGTTGCGCTCGAGCTCGTCGAGCGTGGCGTCGTCCGCGAAGTAGTTGCCTTCGCCGTGCGCAATCGGCGTGCGCAGCACCTGTCCAACTTCCAGCTCCGACGTGAAGGGCGTATCGGTCTCCTCGGTACGCAGGTATACGTCGCGGCTGAGGAAACGGAGATGCTCGTTGCGCATCAGCGCTCCGGGCAGCAGGCCGACTTCCGTCAGGACCTGGAAGCCGTTGCAGATGCCGAACACGAGGCCGCCGGCAGCGGCGTGGCGCTTGATCGGCTCCATGATCGGAGCGAACTTCGCGAGCGCTCCGGCCCGCAGGTAATCGCCGTATGCGAAGCCCCCGGGGATGATCACGCAGTCGGCGCCTTTGAGGTCGGTGTCTTTGTGCCAGAGGAGCTCGGCGTCGGCGCCGAGGACGGTTTTCGCGACGTGGAAAGCGTCGTGATCGCAGTTCGAGCCAGGGAGGATGACGATGCCGAATTTCATTTCGCGACGGCCGCGCGCGGGCCTTTGTAGATTGTAAGGTAGCCGGCGCGGTCCGTGGCCACGAGCGTGTTCGACGCGTTGTCGAACGCGATCGCGTAAGCGTCGACGCCATACAGCGACGCGGGCAACACGCGCCGCGCCGAGCCGGCGAACGAACCGCTCGCGCTGCAACGCCGCTCGGCGAAGATCAGCAGATTGCCCGGGCCGGTCACGGCGATCTGCGGTCCGCTTCCTTCCGGCAGGCAGACGTGATCGCTGTTCACGAGATCGCCGAAGTTGATCGACATCCGCATCTGCCCGTCGTAACCGGTGGCCAGCTTCTTCGGCGCCGCCGCCTTCGTCGCGATCGACTTCTCGAAGAGATGGTCGCGGCTCACGGCGACGAGCGCGCGGTCCTGATCGGCGAAGAGCGCGCCTTCGATCTG
>JAFAVZ010000119.1 GCA_019242175.1 Acidobacteriota bacterium | reverse complement strand
CGCGCCGGCACTCCTACAAGCAAAGGGAGGGAAGGATGTCCCGTCTACTGTTCGGCCTCGGTGCGCAGGGTGCAACCATCTCCAGAGTTCAGCAGCGCCTCATCGACGAAGGCTTGCTCGCCACGAAAGTGGATGGCGACTTCGGCGGCAAAACGAAGGCGGCCGTCGAGGCGTTCCAGAAGAGCAAGAACCTTCCCCAGACCGGCGACATCGACGAGACGACGTGGACCTCGCTGATGAACGCGCCGGTGCCACCCGTCAGCGATCGCGCGCTCGCGCTCACCGCCACATTCGAAGGCCACGGCTTCACGCTCGCGCAGGGCAACTTCGATGGCGCCGGCATCACGTGGGGCATCATCGGCTTCACGCTGAAAGGCGGCGAGCTGGGGAAGATTCTCCAGGACGCTTACGCCGAGGATCCCGATCTCGTGCGGTCGTGCTTCGGAGACAAGACCGACGAGTTGCTCGCCCATCTGAAAGAACCGTGGGCCACGCAGCTCGCGTGGGCAGATTCGATCAGCACCGGATCGCAGAAAGCGGGCCTCGCCGAGCCCTGGAAGTCGGCCTTCGCGAAGCTCGGCTCGACGGAGCTCGCGCAGCGGCTGCAGAGCGAACGCGTGCAGAACGCGTACTACAAGCCGGCGTTGGCGACCGCGCTGCAGTGGGGACTCACGACGGAGCTCGGCGCAGCGCTCTGCTTCGACATCCACGTCCAGAACGGTGGCATCGGCTCGAAGGCGGCGGACAAGATCCGCGCGGAGATGACGCCGGGCATGTCGGAGAAAGACGTCCGCGTGTTGATTGCGAACGCGGTCGCGGACAACGCGATCGAGCGCTGGCGGGAAGACGTCCGCCAACGCAAGCTCGCGATCGCGACCGGCGAAGGCTCGGTGCACGATTCGGCGCCGTTCGTGTTGCGCTACTGGGGATTGGACGATCTCGTCGGCTCGTAGCGCGCTTACACTGGCGCCCATGCACGGCGCCCTCTGCCTCACCGATTTCGAAGCGCTCGCCCGCGAGCGTCTGCAGCACTTCGCCTTCGAGTTCCTCGCCGGCGCCGCCGGCGACGAGCTCACCCTCGGCTGGAACCGCGCCGCATTCGATCGCATCGTGCTGCGACCGCGCGTCCTCGTCGACGTCGACGCGATCGACACCACGCTCGAGCTCTTCGGCGAGACGCTCGCCCATCCGATCCTCCTCGCGCCGGTCGCGTATCAGAAGCTCTTCCACGCCGAGGGTGAGGTCGAGGCGGCGCGTGGCGCGGTGGCGAGCGATGCGATCTACGTCGTCAGCACCGCGTCGAATTGTGCGATCGAGGAGATCGCCGCGACCGGCGCGCGGATGTGGCTGCAGCTCTACATCCAGAGCGACCGCGAGGTGACGCGCGACCTCGTCGCTCGCGCCGAGGCGGCCGGCGTCCGCGCGCTTTGCCTCACCGTCGACACGCCAGTCCTCGGCGCGCGCAATCGCCAGGCGCGCGCGCAGTTCGCGTTGCCGCCGGAACTGAGCACGCCCCATCTCGATACGGTCGGGCGCGATCGGTTGAGCGTCGTGAGCAACAAGCGGCAGTCGATCACCTGGAAGGATGTCGAGTGGCTGCAGTCGATCGCGCACATTCCTGTGCTGCTGAAGGGCATCCTGACCGGCGACGATGCCGCGCTCGCGCTCGATCACGGAGCGCGGGGCATCGTCGTGAGCAATCACGGCGCGCGCAATCTCGATACGGTGCCGGCGACGATCGACGCGCTTTCGGAAGTTGCGGAACGCGTCGCCGGACGGGTTCCGCTGCTGCTCGACGGCGGGATCCGCCGCGGGACAGACGTCGCAAAGGCGCGCGCTCGCGGCGCGAACGCGGTGCTCATCGGACGCTCGTACGCTTACGGCCTCGCGGCCGGCGGCGCGGAAGGCGTCGCGCGCGTCGTCGGCATCCTCCGCGAAGAGTTGCTCTCGACGCTCGCGCTGCTCGGCAAACCGCGGTTCGCGGATGTCGATCGCTCGATCTTCTGGTGATCGAGCAGAAGCATCACGGGTTGTAGAGCGTCACCTCCTGCGTGAAGTTGTTCGTCACGGAGACGAACGCCCAGTAGCGCAAGCCTGGCGTCTCGGGCGTGATCTCGATGCGCGCGTTCATCCCCAGACATGGCGTGTGCTGCGAGAACGGGATGCAGTGCGAGAACAGCGTGTCGAGGTCGACGACCGCGTAATTCGGAAAAGAAGGATCGTTGCCGTAGCGGCCGTTGATCGGCACGACGGCTTCCTTGATCAGCGTCCCGCCGATGTTCAGGTGGTAGACCTTGATGCGAACCGCGGCGTCGCCGCGCGCGTCGACGTCGTAGATGCGCAGCAGATGACGGTAGAGGTCGGACGGCTGGCGGGCGATGGCGTCGGTCAGATAGACATACGGAAATGGGATGCGCGGAAAGACGATCGCGCCGGTGCGGAAGTCGCGTTCGCGGACGACCGGAACGGAGTCGATGCGGCCGAGGTAGTCGGCGGCCCCGGCGGGTTGGGCGGTGAGCTCGAGGTGGAGACTCACGTTCGGCACGGCATTCTTCTCGATGGAGAGAAGGCGGCCGATGTCGGTCGGCGGGCCGCTCAACGGCTGGAGCGGCTCCGGCGCGGGGCTCGTCGGATCGTAGGTGTGGGTGGCGTCGCCGCCGAAGTAGTACTGGAACGGCGCCGGACCCCAGACGTCGAGACGCGTGGAGAACTGCGTGCCGGACGCGCCGAGCACCGTCACGAAGGGATCTACAGGGAGGAGAATCTTCTCGTAGCCGGAGAGATCCTGGGCCGCGAGCGTGAAAGTCAGCAGGAGAAAAGGGAGAGCGAGGGGCAAACGGCGCATGATGAAAATCTATACGCAGTAGAGAGGCCAAACGCCGCTGCTAGAATCCCGGCCGGTGGCGAAAAAGGCGACGGTCTTCTCCTGTCTCGAATGCGGTGGCCAGTCGCCGAAGTGGCTCGGCCGCTGTCCCGACTGCAACGCCTGGAACTCCTTCGCTCAGGAGGAATCGCCCGCCGGCACTGCCGCGCATCCGGGCGCGTTGGGCGGAGGCGGTGCGCCGGTCCCGATCGACGCCATCGATGCGGACGTCGCGCCGCGCATCTCCACCAACCTCCCCAACCTCGACCGCGTCCTCGGCGGAGGTTTGGTCATCGGCGCCGTCACGCTCGTCGGCGGCGAGCCGGGCATCGGCAAATCCACGCTTCTGCTCCAGACCGCGCAACAACTCGCGGAAGCGGGCATCGTCCTCTACGTCTCGGGCGAAGAGTCGCCGCGCCAGCTGGCGATGCGCGCCCGTCGACTCGGCACCGTCTCCCCGAACATCCGCGTCTTCACCGAAACGTCCGTGGAGCGGATTCTCGCGGAGGTAGAAAAGCTGCGCCCGGCCGCGGTGATCGTCGACTCGATCCAGACCGTGCACACCGCTTCGAACTCGTCGATGCCCGGCTCCGTAGGCCAGGTCCGCGATGCCGCGGGCGTGTTGATGGGCGCAGCGAAGCGGTTATCGGTCCCGGTCTTCCTGATCGGCCACATCACGAAGGAAGGGACGATCGCCGGACCGAAGTCGCTCGAGCACATCGTCGACACGGTTCTCTACTTCGAAGGCGATCGCTTCCAGAACTACCGCGTGATCCGCGCCTACAAGAATCGATTCGGGCCGGTGAACGAAGTCGCGATCTACGAGATGCACGACGGCGGTCTCGAAGAGGTGCCGAATCCGTCCGCGGCGCTCCTCAGTCAACGCAGCAACGCCGCGGGCTCCGCGATTCTCGCTGCGTTGGAAGGCACACGGCCGCTGCTCATCGAAGTGCAGGCGCTCGTCTCGCCGACGCACTTCCCGTCGCCGCGGCGGATGGCGATGGGCCTCGACGCGAACCGCGTCTCGCTCCTCCTCGCCGTGCTC
>JAFAVZ010000546.1 GCA_019242175.1 Acidobacteriota bacterium | reverse complement strand
TACGGCTACTCGTTCGATGCGTACTGGCTCGGCGGCACGCGCAACACGGGCTGGTGGAAGAACATCACCGGGCTGCTCCTCGAGACCGCGTCCGCGCGCATCGCGACGCCGATCGAAGTCTCCCCCTCGGAGCTGCGCGGCGGCTCGAAGGGACTGATCGACTACAAGGCGACGATCAATCATCCGAACCCGTGGAAGGGCGGCGTGTGGCGGATGCGCGACATCATGGACTACGAGCGCATCGCGTCCGACGCGTTGCTCGAGACCGCCGCCGATCGGCGCGTCGATCTGCTTCGCGACCTCGTGACGCGCGCGAAAGACGCGGTTGCGGCCGCGACTCCCGGCGAGGCGTATCGCATCCCGAAAGACCAACGCGATTGGCCGACGGCGCAAGCGCTCGCCGGCCTGCTCGCGGAGCACGGCGTGGAAGTGCTCCAGGCGCCGAACGGCGATTACTGGGTCCCGATGGCGCAGCCGTACGGGAAGTTCGTCACGGAGATGCTCGAGCCGCAGCGCTATCCCGAAGTTCGTTTGCAAGCGGGCAAGGAAATCCTGCGGCCGTACGACGTGGCGACGTGGACGCTGCCGCTCGCGATGGGCGTCACCGTCGAGCACACGACGATCCCGCGCGTGCAGATGACGACCGTGACCGCGGTGAAGCCGGAGCAAAAGGAAGTGCTTCGCGCGCACGCGAACGACAAGAAGCCGCGCGTGACGATTTACAAACCGTGGGGCGGCAGCATCGACGAAGGTTGGACGCGTTGGCTGCTCGACACTTACGGCTTCGCGCCGAAGTCTGCATCGCCGCAGGAGACGAAGGCGGCACTGGCGAATACCGACGCGTTCATCTTCCCCGACGTCGATAAAGACACGATCGCGAATGGCCGCCGCCGCTCCGACGACGGCAGCATGCGTTACGACGACGAGCTCCCGCCCGAGTACCGCGGCGGCCTCGGATCCGGTGGCGCCGACGCGCTGAAATCATTCGTGGAGAACGGCGGGACGCTGATCGCGTTCAGCGGCAGCTGCGACTACGTCATCGAGCAGTTCAACATCCCGGTGCGCAACGCGCTCGCCCGCGTGCGCTCCGACGAGTTCTCCGTGCCCGGCTCGCTGGTGCGCATCAAGGTGAACACCAACCATCCGGTGACGAAGGGCATGGCCGCCGAATCCGCGGCTTTCATCGACAAGCCGATGGCGTTCGAGACGACGGTGCCGGGCGGCGAGCTGCAGCGCTGGGTGCTCGCGACGTATCCCGACGACGAACGCGAAGTGCTCCTCTCCGGCTGGATGGAAGGCGCCGACAAGCTGACGCGCAAGGCCGCGGCCGTCGCCGTGACGTACGGCAAAGGCAAGATCGTGCTCCTCGGCTTCCGTCCGCAACATCGCGCGCAAACGCACGCGACGTTCCCGATGATTTTCAACGCGCTGTACTGGTGAGGACGTGATCTTCGTCCTTCACCACCTCGGAGCGGGTGATCCACCGGCGAAGGGCGCGCTGATGCGCACCAGTTCCCCCGCCGGCATTTCCGTCGCCCGCGCGATGCCCGTGCCGGCCCAGAGCGAGAGGTACTCGGGATTGTCCTGCTTCGCCGCGGCGGCGCGCATCGGCCGGGTGAGGGAGTTCTGCGCGGGAAAGTCGAGGATCAGCTCCTCGCGCTCCTGAATCGCGTCGATGAACGCGTTGCGCAGACCGCGCGCCGCGCGGCCGGAGTAGGCGCGCGTGATCACCGAGTCGCGCGTCTCCCGCAACGCGCGCCGGTACGGCTTCGACGTCCCCGCCTCGGGGCAAAGGAGGAATGCGGTTCCCATCTGGACGGCAACCGCGCCGGCGTTCAGTGCGGCGTCGACGTCGTCGCGCGTCATGATGCCGCCCGAGGCGATGATCGGTTTGTCGACGCGGATCTGCCGGACGAGGTCGAGCGTCGGAATCAACGAGTCCTCCACCCGCCCCGCGAACGTGCCGCGATGCGCGCCCGCCTCCGCCCCCTGCGCCGTGATCGCATCGACACCAGCCTCGGCGAGCAGCTCCGCCTCGCGCGGCGTGGTGGCGGTGCCGATGACGTAGATGCCCGCCTCTTTCAGCCTTCGCATCGCCGACTCGCTCGGAATCCCGAACGTGAAGCTGAAGACCGCCGGCTTCACATCGAGAACGACCTGCAGCTGGTCTGCGAACGGATCGGGCGGAATCGCCGGCAACTCCGGCTCCGGCAATCCCAACTTCTCATGAATGCCCGCCATGACGCCGAGGATGGGCGCCGGATCTTTGCCCGGCGTTTCGCGATAGCCACTGGCGAAGAGGTTGACGTTGAATGGCGCATCCGTGAGCTCGCGCAGCTTCGCGATCTCCGTCCGCAACTGCGCCGGCGTGAGGTATCCGCCCGCGATGGCGCCCAGCCCACCCGCGTCGCTGACCGCCGCCGCCAACGCGACCGTGCCCGGCCCACCACCCATGGGAGCGAGAAGGATTCGCTGATTCATGACGTGTTAGGGTACGTCGGAGTGAAGAGAGTGGTGATCATCGCGGGGCCGAACGGCGCGGGGAAGACGACGTTCGCGCGCGAGTTCCTGCCCGGCGAGGCCGGCCTCCCGCTGTTCGTGAATGCCGACCTGATCGCCGCCGGCCTCTCCCCTTTCGATCCCGACGCGGCCGCCGTCCGCGCCGGCCGGATGATGCTCGAGGAGATCGATCGCCACGCAGCGGAGGGACAAAGCTTCGCGTTCGAAACGACGCTCGCGGGACGCGTACCTGCGGAGGATCGATGCGTGGCGGGCGGCGGGGTACAGCGTGAAGTTGATCTTCCTGTCGCTCAAGTCTCCGGAAGAGGCCATCGCCCGGGTCGCGCTACGCGTTCGCCAAGGCGGTCACGACATCCCGCCCGACGTGATCCGGCGCCGGTTCGCGGCGGGGCTGCGAAATTTTCTCGACGTGTATCGCGCTCGGGTCGGCCCTTGGCGCTGGTTCGATAATGGGGGGCCGGCGCCGTCGCTGTTGGAAGAAGGGGCCGAGCGAAACGATCCCGACATGCAAGCCGCCCCCCGCGCGCTGATGCGTGCCGCCCATCGCGCCCGCGAGATCGCCATGCAGACGTACACCGCGATCGTCATTGTCCGCGACGGCGTGCTGGTGGAGGAGAGAGTCACCAAAGCCGACCTGAAAGCCTGCGTTGGACTCTGGCAAACGAACGTGAGGGCGGGCTTCAGCCCGCCCTAGGACCGGCTGAAGCCGGTCCCCACGTTGTCCAGGAATGCGGCCATCATCGCCACACGTCATATTTCGAGGCCGACCTCGAGCTTACGATCGCGCCTCTTTCACCGTGACATCCAGGTTGTAAACCGCCGCCCCCGGTTGTTGCCGTGCCGACTCCGCGATCGACCCGAGGTCGAGCGGGCCGAAGCCGATCTCCTCGATCAGCGAAGCCACGATCCGCTTCGCCTCGGCGTCGTCGCCGGAGACGAAGATTACGCGGCGGTCCTCGATCGGCGCGGCCTTGTGGCCCTGCGTCTTCAGGTGCTCGAACCAGATCGTGTTGAACGCCTTCACCACGCGCGCGCCGGCGAGGTGCTCGGCGACGAGCGCCGTCGACGTCTTCTCGCCCGAGTCGAGCGCGTCGATGTGGCCATCGCGGTTCGGGTAATAGTTCATCGCATCGATCACGACTTTGCCGCGCAGTTCCTCGGCGGGCAGCGACGGATAATCCTTCAGCGGGATCGCGACGAGGACGACGTCACCGAAACGCGCGGCATCGATGGGCGTCGTCGCATGCGCGTGTGCTCCGAGCTCCGCGACGAGTGGCGCGAGCGTCTCCGGCCCGCGCGAGTTGCTGATCGCCACCTCATAGCCGGCCTCTACGAAGAGCCGCGCCGCCGTTCCGCCGATGTGTCCCGCGCCGATGATTCCCATCTTCATGACGCGGATCGTACGATATGCAGCACCGATGGATGTCTTCGAGATCGTCATCCTCCTGCTGCTCGCCGGCGCGGGCCTGGCCGCATTCGCCCGAAAAATCGCGACGCCCTACCCCGCGCTGGTCGCGATGGCCGGCGCCGGACTGGCGCTGATCCCGCGCGTCCCGACGCTCGTCCTCGATCCGGAGCTCGCGCTCGCGTTGTTCGTCGCGCCGGTGCTGCTCGACGCCGCCTTCGACGCCTCGCAACGCGACCTCCGCAAGAACTGGCGTCCCATCACCAGCCTCGCCCTCGGCGCCGTCGCGCTGACGGTCGTCGTTGTGGCGTTCGTCGCGCATTGGCTCGTCCCTGCCATCCCCTGGGCCGCCGCCATCGCCCTCGGCGCCATCGTCGCGCCGCCCGACGCCGCAGCCGCCACCGCCGTGCTCAAGCAACTCAAGCCGCCGCATCGCCTGCTCGTCATCCTCGAAGGCGAGAGCCTCTTCAACGATGCGAGCGCGCTGCTCATCTACCGCATCGCCGTCGGTACGACCGCGGCCGGCGCGATCCTCGGTTGGCGCATCCTTCCGATGCTGCTCCTCGTCACGATCGGCAGCGTGATCCTCGGCCTCGCCCTGTCGCCGGTGATCATGTTCGTCAACGGCAAAGTCGAAGACGTCGCGACCGCCGTGATCCTCCAGTTCTGCGGCACGTTCGCCGTGTGGATGATCGCCGAACGGCTGCATCTCTCCGGCATCCTGACCGTGGTGGTCTTCGCGATGGCCGTCTCGCGCCGCTCTGGTGAAATCACGCCCGCGCGCATCCGCATCCCGTCGTACGCGGTGTGGGAAGTCGCGGTGTTCGTGCTCAACGTCCTCGCGTTCCTCCTCGTCGGCTTCCAGCTGCGCCTCATCCTGCAACGCCTCGATCGCCCGACGCTCGTTCACTACGGATGGCTTGCCGGCGCCGTCTGCATCGCGACCATCCTCGCGCGCATCCTATGGGTCACCGCCGCGGCGGCCTTCAGCCGGCGGCGCAAAGACTCCGTCGATCTCGATGCGCGCGCCGCGGCCGTCGTCGGTTGGTGCGGCATGCGCGGTACGGTGACGCTCGCCGCCGCACTCGCGCTGCCCGCGGCATTCCCTTCCCGCGATCTCATCCTCTTCGTGTCGTTCGCGGTCGTTCTCGGCACGCTCGTCGTGCAGGGGATGTCATTGCGCCCCTTGCTCTCGATCCTGAAGCTCGAAGACGACGGCGAAGTCGAGCACGAAGTGCGTCTGGCGCGCGTCGAGACGCTGCGCGCGGCGCTCGGAGCCACCGAAGACTGCCCTGGCGCCGAGACCGCACAGCTCGTGCGGCGACGCTACGAGCTCCTGCTCCATCGCGCGCAGGTCGAGCTGGACGGCTCGGATGAAGAGCATGGCGACGATCACGACGGCGTCTGGCGCGAGCTGGAAAACGATGCGGAAGTGATTCGCTTTGCGGCCGAGGCGGAACGGAAGAAGCTGAATCAGCTGCGGGCGGATGGGACGATCGGCGACGCCGCGTTCCAGGTCATCGAACAGGAGCTCGACCTGGAGGAACTGGATCGCCAGCAGCTCGTGCGCACGTCCTCGTAGCGGCCTTTAGCGCAATGGCCTTCATCTAGCGGTGCCATCCTGAACAGCGGAGACTGTGAAGGATCCGTACCTTTAAGGCGCCGCTCGAGATCGGTACGGATCCTTCGCCGTCTGCGCGGCTTCTCATGACATCGTGTGATGTCATGACTTCACCGAGGCCGGCTAGCACGCGAACCGTCCTGAATGCTTGGCCAACAGACGCAGCGGGCCGTGTCCGCTTCGAATGACATCGTGTGATGTCATGACTTTCACCGAGGCCGGCTAGCACGCGAACCCTCGTGAATGCTTGGCCAACAGACGCAGCGGGCCGTGCCCGCTTCTAATGACATCGTCAGATGTCATCACCTTCGCCAAGGCCGGCGAAGACGCGAACCCTCGTGAAGGCTTGGCCAACCAACGCAGCGGGCCGTGCCCGCTCAGAATGACACTTCGAGTGAAGGGCGTTGTCAGGCGAACAACTCGAACGTCTCCTCGTCCCGCTTCATCCGGACGAGACGCACGCGGAGGATGTCGGCAGGGCTGAGGAAGCCGATGACCCGTTTGCCTTCATCGACGACGACGCAACGATCGACATTGCGCAGCTGCATCCGCCGCACGACTTCGATTACCGGCTCGTTCGCTTCCGCAACGAGCGCCGGTTGCTCGAGAAGCACTCCGATCGGTTGCGTGGCATCGGAGCGTTCGAGCGCGGAGCGAGAGACGACGCCGAGAAGGCGCGCATCCTCATCGACGATCGGATAGAAACGGTGCCGCGATGACGTCAGCGCATCGCTCGCAGCAGCATCGATGGGAAACGTGATCGGCGACGCCGTCATCGCATCGCCGACGGAAACCGCCGCGAGCGGGTCGGCATCGTCGTGGCCTTCGATCCACCCTTCATCGACCATCTGCTGCTCGACCATGCTCCGCGGCGAGATCGCGCGCGACACGGCGACGGACAGCGACACGGCGAGCATCAGCGGGACGATGAGGTCGTAGTCGCTCGTCAGCTCGACGGCGATCAAAACCGCAGCGATCGGGCTGCGCAGCAGGCCGGCGAAGAACGCGCCCATACCGACGAGCGCGTAAGCCTTCGGATCGATCGCCGCCGTCGGGAAGAGCGAGCGCGCGGTGTGGCCGATCGACGCGCCGAGCGCGGCACCGAGGAACAGCGACGGAGCGAACGTGCCGCCGAGGACGCCGGCGCTGATCGCGATCGTGAAGGCGATCACTTTTGCCACGAACGCGATGCTCGTCGTCGCGCCGTTGTCGCCGCCGTGCAGCCAGAACGAAACGTTGTCGTAGCCTACGCCGAGCGTCGAAGGCACCGCGAGTCCGATCGCGCCGATGATCAGGCCCGCGACCGAGACGCGCGCGAGCGCCGAGGGCATCGCGTTCGCCCACCAGCGACGCAGGCGATGAATGCCCTGGATCGCGAGGCCAGAGATCGAACCGCAGAGCAATCCGACGACGGCGAAGCCGACGAGCTCGTGCCAGTTCGTCCACGTCGAAGAGCTTGCGGCGAGCAACGGCTTGCCCCCGAGGAGTGCTTTTTCGACGGCTGCGGCGGCGACGGCGCCCACGAGCACACCACCGAGAAGGCCGCGGTCGGCGACGCCGAAGACTTCTTCGATGGCGAAGACGACCGCGGTGATCGGCGTGTTGAACACCGCCGCGATGCCCGCCGCCACGCCGACCGGAATCATCCCTCGCACGAGCTTGTGCGGAAGCTTCAGCCAACGCGCGATCGCCGCCGCCACGCCGCTCGTCACCACCACGATCGGTCCCTCGGGGCCGAGAGGCGCGCCCGCGCCGAGGGAGAGCGGCGTGGCGAGAAATGTGGCGGCGATGACGCGTTTGCCGAGGAGCGACGGATCGGAGTCGTAGGCCATCCGAACGCGCGCGAGGTTCGCGCCCACGGCGCCAGGCGCAAAGCGTCTGATGATCAACGCCAATGCGGCGAACGTGAGTGGAGGGATGCCGAGGACGAGCGCGATGCGCAACGCGCCGTGCGTCTCGAGCGCGCGGCCGATGAGCAGGCCGCGCGCGAATTCGACGTATCGGTGAAAGAGCACCGCGAGGACGCCGCACGCGGCGCCCACGAGGATGAGCGTGAGCAACAGAAAGCGCCGCGCCAGCACTCGCAGGCGCGAGAGAGAATCCATGGGAGCCAAAGTATCATGCTGCCGGCTGCAGCATCACCTTCACCCATCCTTCGATGCGCTGATCGAACGCCTCGTAGGCCGCGATCACGTCCGAGAGCGGCGTCGACTGCGTCAGCACCGTCGCCGGATCGAACACGCCGCTTTGCACGTACGGCAAAAGCTCCGGGATGTACTTCCGGTGATGGCAGTTCCCCATCTGCAGCGTCAGGTTCTTGTTCATCGCCTTGCCGATGGGGAACGTTTTCGCCGCGAGCGGATAGACGCCGATGATCGAGAGCGTGCCGGCTTTGGCCAACGCGTCGACGGCCCAGTCGAGCACTTGCGACGGCGCATCGCCCGGCTGCCAGAGATTGCCGTCGGGATTCTGCTTCGGCGCGACCTCCTTCTTCTCCTTCTCGAACTCCGCTTCCTGCGCCTTCGCCTTCTTCGCCGCCGGCCCGCCGTGCGCATGCTCGGCGTCGACGCCGACCGCGTCGATCGCGCGGTCCACACCGATCTTGTCCGTCAGCCGCTTGATCGTCTCCACCGGATCCTCTTCGTCGAAGTTGATCGTCTCCGCGCCGAGCGCGCGGGCAAGATCGAGACGCGACGAATGATGGTCCACGGCGAGGATGCGTCCGGCGCCGAGGAGGCGCGCGCTGGCGATGGCGAAGAGTCCGACGGGACCGCAGCCGAAAACCGCAACTGTATCGCCATCATGGATTTCCGCGATGTCCGCGCCCATGAAACCGGTCGGGAAAATGTCGGACAGGAGGATCGCCTGATGGTCTTCGACTTCGTCCGGCAGTTTGATGAGGTTCACGTTCGCGAACGGCGTGCGGACGTACTCCGCCTGCATCCCGTCGAACGGCCCGCTCGACTTCGGCCCGCCATAAAACGCGGTCCCGGCCTCGGGGCCGTTAGGATTCGCCTTGTCGCATTGCGAGAAGTAGCCGGCGCGGCAATAAGCGCAGTTGCCGCACGCGATCGTCGACGGAATGACGACGCGGTCGCCTGGCCGCAGGTTCCGCACGTCCTTGCCGACTTCTTCGATGACGCCCACACCTTCGTGGCCGAGGATCGTGCCCGGCTTCATGTCCGCGAGAGTGCCACGGATCATGTGCAGATCGGTGCCGCAGATCGCGCTCGCGGTGAG
>JAFAVZ010000487.1 GCA_019242175.1 Acidobacteriota bacterium | reverse complement strand
TCATCGCCGTGAGCGCGACCGGCTTCGGCGCGCTGCTCCTCACGAATCCGGTCACGCACTGGCTCTACCGCGGGACGCACGACTCGGTCGTGACGATCGCCATGCGTGGCTTCGTCGCGCCACTGCACATGGTGCTGCTCGTCGGCGCAGTCCTCGGTGTCACGCGCCTGCTGCGCGAACGCGCCGACGTCGCCGGCCTGGTCGGAGGCGCGCTCACGATCGCCGGCTGGGCCGTCGGCATCCGCATCCTCGCCGTCGGCCAACTCGAGTCGCTCGCGCCGGACGCGATGCACAAGCTGCTCTTCGGCACGCCGCTCGTCTGGCAGAGCATCGTCCCGATGGGCCTGCTCTTCCCGATCGGCGCGATCGTGCTCGGCATCACGCTGCTCGTCGCCCGCGCCGCGCCGTGGCCAATCGGCGCGCTCCTCATCCTCGGCGGCCTCTGCTTCCCGATTGGCCGCATCGGATTCGTCGGCTGGGCCCTCGTCGGCGCCGACGTCCTCCTCGGCGCCGCCTTCACCTCGATCGGCTGGCAGTTTCTGCGTCAGCGCTCGAGCGAGTCGCCCGGCTCCTTGAGCGCGACGAACTCGATGCCGTTCTTCTCGAAGTAGCTCTTGAAGTTGTCGTAGCGGGAGGTGAGGAAGAAGTCCTTCACGTAGCCATCGTGGATGGGAAACACGATTTTGGGACCGAGGCGGAGAGTGAATTCGGCGACGGAGAGCTCGCTGGTCCACGGCGCCGTGATGGGCAAGGCGAGGATCTCGATGCCCATGCGCACGTCGAGCGCGTGGTCGAAGGAGTCGCCGGGATGGAGGAGGCGGTCGTCGATGACGTAAGCCACGTTCTGCGGCGCCTCGGCGTTCAGCAGACGCGCGTGCGGCGCGCCGATCGCCTCGACCCGACACCCCTCGATGCGGCGCGTGCCGGCTTCGAAGACCTCGACCTCGATGCCGCTTTTGGCCAACTGCTCGCGGATCTGCGTGTTGGCGAGCACCGGCGCATTCGGATTGCGCTCGACGATTTTCTTCAGCGCCTGATCGTCGACATGATCGGGATGCGGATGCGTGATGAGGATCGCGGTGAGGTCGGAGAACGTCTCCGGCTTCACCGCGCCGTCGAGAAAGCTGAACTTGCCCGGATCGATGAGGATGCGGGCGTCGCCGGACTCGACCAGGATGCAGGAGTGGATGTACTTGCGGATGCGCATGATGCGCAGTGCGATTCGCGTCTCATGCCACCGGCCACGGGCAGAGTGTTCCAAACGTAGGGCCGGCTCTCCAGCCGGCCGCAGTCAAGAATGATGCGGCGGCATCGCCGCCGCGACCATGGTTCATTGGGCCGGCTGGAGAGCCGGCCCTACGTTTCGCTCACGATGACACGGACACGCGCACCACGCCGTTCGCAATCGCCGTCGTCTCGATCGCCACGTCCACGAACTTGCGGATGACTTCGATGTTCGTCGTCGCATGCGTCGAGAGCGGCGTCGTCGTGAACGAGCCGCCGTCGCCGACGGCCAGCGGCAGCAGCAGCTGATCGGCGAGATGCTCGCCGACCGCCGCGCCGCTGTTGATGTAGCGCTTCGCTTCGATCGCCGCATCGTGCGCGACTTTCTCCGCCGAAATGCCCTTCGCTCCGAAGCCGGTGAAGACGTCCGTCACCTGCTCGAACGCGACGAAGACGGACACGGCATTGCCGGGTCCGAGCGAGCCGTTGATCGTGTGCGCCTCGACCTCGTTCTCGTTCCAGCCGAGCGTTTCGGCGACGACGCGCGCCTCGCGTTGTGCGATCGTGTACGGCAGATTCGCGACGACCGCGCGCGCACGCCGGCTCACGAGCTCGCCGCGTTGCTCGAGCTCGAGCCGGCCGAAGCGTTTCGCCGGCCGGATCGCGACGCAGATCTTGCCGCCGCCGGCCGGAAAGAAACCCGGCCGCACGAGCTCGATCGAAGCCTCGGCGCCCATGCGCCGCAACAGCGGCAAGTACGCGTGCTCCACGAAGTCGAAAGGCGGCGCGGACGGATTGTGCGTGCCGCCTTCGATCTCGACCGTCGATGCCGACGATGCGAGCGCGAGCGGGACGAGAATCGTCTGCAGGACGAGCATCGTCGAGCCGGCGGTGCCGATCGCGAACGCGTAGTCGCCGCCGCGCAGCGCCTGCGGCACGAACGTCAGCGTCTGCGAGCCGACGGCGGCGCCTTCGACGGCGGCATCGCCGATCGCGGCCGCGGCCTGCACGGCAGTGAGGTGCTGCCGCAACAGGCCCGGCTTCTGTCGCTTCGCCCGAATGTTCGCGATGCGGAACGGTTTCCGCTCGATGAGGGAGAGCGCGAGCGCAGTCCGCAGGACCTGCCCGCCGCCCTCCCCCTCCGCTCCATCGATCTCGATCACGACGACCTCATCCCTTCACGCAGACGATCTGCTTCAGCGTGTGCACGACGTCGACGAGATCGCTCTGCGCCGCCATCACCGCATCGATCGACTTGTACGCCGCCGGCGTCTCATCGATCACATCCTTGTCCTTCCGGCACTCCACCCCTTCGGTCGCCTTGACGTGGTCGACGATCGTGAAGCGGCGCTTCGCCTCGTTGCGCGACATCGCGCGTCCCGCGCCGTGGCTGCAGCTCTCGAAGCTCTCCGGATTTCCCTTCCCGCGCACGATGAACGACTTCGCCCCCATGCTGCCCGGGATGATGCCGAGGTCGTCCTTGCCTGCGCGGACCGCACCCTTGCGCGTGACGAACACGCGCTCCCCGTAGTGCTCCTCGATCGCGACGTAGTTGTGATGGCAATTCACCACTTCCGCGTTCGCCTCGAACGGCGGCAGCAGCTCCGAGTCGCGCAGCGCGCCGATGACGGCGTCCATCATCAGCTCGCGGTTCGACATCGCGAACTTCTGCGCCCAATGCACCGCCTTCACGTAGTCGTTGAAGTGATCCGTTCCCTCCGGCAGGTACGCGAGGTCCTGGTCGGGGAGGTTGATCATCCATTTGCGCATGTCGTTCTTCGCCAGCTCGATGAAGAACGTGCCGATGCGGTTGCCGACGCCGCGCGATCCGCTATGCAGCACGACCCAAACGTTCTGGGCCTCGTCCAGGCAAACCTCGATGAAGTGGTTGCCCGTGCCGAGCGTGCCGAGATGGTTCATGTCGTTGCCGCGTCCGAGGCGGGGATGCTTCTTCACGATTTCGTTGTAGACCGGCTCCAGCTTCGACCACACGTCGAGCGTCTTCGCCGGCGGATTGCGCCACGCGCCGCGGTCGTTCCTGCCGCCGTTGTCCGTGCGCCCGTGCGGCACGGCCTCTTCGATCGCCGTGCGCAGCGAGTGGAGGTCGTCAGGCAGATCGCTCGCCGTCATCGACGTGCGGACGGCCATCATCCCGCAGCCGATGTCGACACCGACCGCGGCCGGGATGATCGCCTGCTTCGTCGGGATGACGCTGCCGACCGTGGCGCCCTTGCCGAGATGCACGTCCGGCATCACGGCGATCCAGCGATGGATGAAGGGCATCGAGGCGATGTTCATCAGCTGCTGCTTCGCCTCCGGCTCGACCGGGACGCCCTTCGTCCACGCCTTGATCGGTGCGCCATGCTCGGGGTTGAAGACTTCGTAGTTCATGAGTTTCTCCTTGGTCATCCTGAGCGGGCACGGCCCGCTGCGTTTGTTGGCCAAGCCCTCACCAGGTCTTGCGTTCTCGCTGGCCTTTGCGAAGCCATGGCTTCTGCCGGTGTCATCCTGAGCCCCGTAGAGGGCGAAGGATCCGTACCGATCTTGCGCTGCGCCTGAAGGTACGGATCCTTCGCTGTCTTCGCAGCTCAGGATGCCACTCGTCGGTTCTTCGGCCGCTTTCAGGAAGCGCGGCGACGAAAGTTGAGAGAACGCCACTCCCGACCATACCGCGCCGGGGCCGGATTCGAACCGGCGGCAGACCATGTATTCCCTCAGGTATTCGCCGCACTTCGTGAAAGCTGTCGATTCGTGATTCTTTGTTCGGACGCTCTCATGAAGCGCGGCGACGAAGGTTTGAGAGAACGCTGCTCTACCCCTGAGCTACCGGCCGTACAGCGCCGAGCCGGATTCGAACCGGCGACCCGCCATTTTTGAAATGTAGTCCCTCAGAGCATTCGCCGCACTTCACGAGAGCTTCCGATTTTCCTTTGGGGCGCCGGCCCGCTCGACGGCCGGCGCCCTTCGCTGCTTTGATTCAAGCCACCGCATTCTGTTCGAGCGCGGTGTGTTCAACGATTCCGACCCAGTGATCCGGCGTCAGCGTTCCCGCGGCGAAGTCGGCGACGATCGAGAACACCGCGTCGCTGAAGCCGCCGATGTTCAAAACGTCCTCGCGTTCCTGCACCTGCACCGTCGCGTACGGCTGGATGTCGATGCAAACGAGGCGCGCCTTCGGGTTGCGCTCCTTGAACGCGTTCCACTCGTTCATCATTGCCGTCCCGCGTCCCTGCCGTGAATCTGCCCATGACTCGTTGTCCGACACGAAGATCACGAGCTCGCCCTTCGCCTTCTCCTTGTTCAGCTTCGCCAACGGCGCGCTGCAATTCGTTCCTCCTCCACCGATCGCCGCGAGCTTCTGCGCGTTGTGCAGCACCGAAGCGTCCCCATCGAGTCGAATCCGTACGACTTTCTCCTCGAACGGCAGCACCTCCGCCGTCGGGTTCTTCCGCACGATCGCCGCGGCCATCAGCGCCGCGACGTCGATGCAACGCGTTGCCGTCGTCGCGCTTCCGCGCTGACCCGTCACCGGCGAGCGCATCGAGCCCGACACGTCCGGGCAGACGTAAACCTTGCCCCGGATTGCCGGCACGTTCGCGATCGCCGTTTCCATCGCCCGATGCAGCGCGTCGCGTACGATGGCCGGAATCGTCTTGCCGTCCGCCGCCGCATACGCCGTCATCAGCTGATACGGGAACGCACGCGCCTTCGCGATGGTCTCCGGGTCGGCGATCCGTTCCGCGATGAGCTTCGTCACCTCCTGGTCCGCGAACACCCCGTGCCGCGCGAACGTGTTGAGATTCATCCGGGTCATCTGCCACGACGCATTCCGCGCGATGGCGATCCAATCATTCGTCGTCAACTTCAGAGACGTCAGCATCTGGAACGACACGTTCGGCACGATGCTCGACTCGCCGCGTTTGTAAGCCTCGTACTCCTGCACGGCCCGCGGCAGTTTCGCCTCGTCGTGGGGAAAGCCGAGGAGGTAGGCGAAGAACGCTTCCCGTCCGGACGGCTTCGGGTGAACCATCTTGATGATGTCCACCAGCGACGGGCTCTGGCCGACCGAGTCGGCGAAGAGCGCGGCGTCCGGACGCGCGGCCAGCCAACGCTGGAGGATCCGCTTCACGGCCGTCCCGAACGACTTCCGTCCCGTCGCTCCGGAGCGCACGATCTGCACGAAGTTGCGCAGCATCTTCCCGTTGTCGATCACGCGCGGGAAGATCGCCTCCAGCAGCCCGATGTCGCGCGTCGCGAGCACTGCGCAGAGCAGCGCCGGCATGTCCTTCATGAAGCCGCGCTCGCGGGCGAAGATCGCCGTCTTCGCGATGAACGGAGCGTCGACCGCAGTGCAGAAGTCGAGGACGGCCTGCAGCTGCTGCTCCGCAGTCGCGTAGAACGTCCCGTTCAGGCAACCGGTTGCCGCGTACTGCGCGAGCGCCTGCTTCGGTGTCAGCGCGTAGGCCTTGCCGCCGGCTTCGTTCCGCGTGATCTTGAACAGGTTGAACAGGTTCTTGTTCGCCATGATGGTCGCATCCAAAGGCGAGCGGAGTGCCACATTCGTAAGTTGTTGATTCCATTGCGAATTGGCCAGATCGCCGCACTCCTCTGCGTCTGAATTCTTATCCCATCGGATACACTCTTAGAATGAAGACAGTCGTCATCGGGTTGCTCGGCGTTTCGCTCGACGCAGCGGGGAAGGCCAGCTCGCGTTGGGAGAAGTGGCGGCCGACGGTCTCGCTCTGCCAGCAAGAAGACCTCGTCGTCCACCGCCTCGAGCTGCTCCATCCGGCGAGCGCCACCAATCTCGCCATGGCCGTCGCCCGCGACATCGCCTCGGTCTCGCCGGAAACGGAGATCGTGCGCCATCCCTACGAAGTCGACGACCCGTGGGACTTCGCGCAGGTCTACGGCGCGCTCTACGAGTTCGCGCGGAGCTACCGCTTCGACCCTGATGCCGAGGAGTATTTGATCCACATCACGACCGGGACGCATGTGGCGCAGATCTGCATGTTCCTCCTCACCGAGTCTCGCCACTTTCCCGGAAGGCTCGTGCAGACGTCGCCCGGACGCATGCCGCATTTCGTCCAGGGCTCGGCCCAGATCGTCGACCTCGATCTCTCGAAGTACGACGCCATCGCCTCGCGCTTCCGCGAGGAGCAGAAGGAGGCGACGTCGTTTCTGAAGTCGGGCATCGCCACGCGCAACGCGAGCTTCAATCGGTTGATCGAGCGCATCGAGCAGGTCGCGATCCATTCGCGCGAGCCGCTGTTGCTGACGGGACCGACCGGCGCCGGGAAGTCGCGCCTCGCGAAACGCATCTTCGAATTGAAACGCGCGCGGCATCAGGTCGCCGGCGAGTTCGTCGAGGTGAATTGCGCGACGATCCGCGGCGAAGGGGCGATGTCCGCGCTCTTCGGCCACGTCAAAGGCTCGTTCACCGGTGCGCTGCGCGACCGCGCCGGACTCCTGCGCGCGGCGAATCGCGGGGTGCTGTTCCTCGACGAGATCGGCGAGCTCGGTCTCGACGAGCAGGCGATGCTCCTCCGCGCGCTGGAAGAGAAGGTTTTTCTGCCGCTCGGCGCGGATCGTGAGGTGAAGAGCGACTTCACCCTCATCGCCGGCACGAACCGCGACCTCGGCGAGATGGTGCGCGAACGCCGCTTCCGCGAGGACCTGCTGGCGCGCATCAATCTCTGGACGTTCGTGCTGCCCGGGCTGCGCGAACGCGCCGAGGATCTGGAGCCGAACCTCGATTTCGAGCTGGAGCAGTTCGCCCAGAAGCACGGCGCGATCGTCCGCTTCAACCGCGAGGCGCGGGAGAAGTTCCTCCGCTTTGCCACGAGCGCCGAGGCGCTCTGGACGGGGAACTTTCGCGATTTGAACGGCGTGGTCGTGCGGATGGCTACGCTCGCCCGCGGCGGCCGCATCACGACGGAGCTCGTCGACGAGGAGATCGCGCGGCTGCGCGGGGAATGGCATCCTCGCCGCGGCTCGCTCGCCACCGCATTGCTCGCTCGTTGCCTCGGCGAGGAGAAGCTGGCGGCCGTCGATCCGTTCGAACGCGTGCAACTCGAGCATGTGATCGACGTGATGCGCCGCGCGCGTTCGCTCTCGGATGCCGGACGGTTGCTCTTCAGCGCGTCGCGTCAACAGAAACGGAGCGCGAACGACGCCGACCGCCTGCGCAAGTACCTCGCGCGCTTCGGCCTCGATTGGAAGATAGTGTGCGAGGAGATGTAGGGGCCCGAAACGTGGGAGGAAGACGTGGGGGCGGGCTTCAGCCCGCCCCAGGACCGGCTGAAGCCGGTCCTCACGTTTCATAGAGCGGCACACTCTTCTCTTCTCCTCCGTATCTTCGGCGCGATGCGCCGTTTCGTCCTGACCACTCTATTGTTGGCGGCTCCGTTCGGAGCAGGTCGCGTTGAATGGCGATGTCACCATCGCGATGCATGCGGCTGACGCTACGCGCGTCTTCCCGCTGGACGGCCGCGCGCAGGACGGTACGCCGCTCGTCGATCTCCCGCGCGATGGCGCGCGCCGGCACACGGTGGCGCTTCGCGCCGTTCTCCATGGCTTTTCCGCCGACATCCTCAACCTCGGCGACGCGCGCGCGATCCGCCTCGGTTCGCTTTCGAATCGCATTCGGCTCGCGCCGCTCGAGTCGTACCTCGATCCGGAGACGCCGCGCTTCTATGCGCTGATGCATCGAGAGCTGACCGGCGGCGGATCGCCGCTCACGGTCGCGAACGCCGAGCACGCGCGCGTTCGGTGGACGGCAGACGATCGCGTCGACGCTTCGGCCGACATGCTCTACCCGGGCGGTGCTGACGCGCTATCGACGGTGCGCATCGACACCGTTTCCGGCGCCATCGCGAACGGGAGACCGGTCGATATCTTCCTCACGCGCGACCTCACTCTGAATGCGTCTGCGACGATCACGCTGCGCGGCGAACGCATCGCGCTTTCGGGGCTGAGTGCGCGGCTCGCCCATCACCCGGAAGCCGATCGAGGGCGACGTGGCCGACGGAGCGGCGTTTCCGTTTGCATTTTTTGGAACTTCCCCGGCGCGCGACGGTGTCGAATATCTCTCCGGATTCTTCGGCGG
>JAFAVZ010000454.1 GCA_019242175.1 Acidobacteriota bacterium | reverse complement strand
CTGTTGCGCGGTCGCGGTCATGAAGAGGATGAGCAGCTCCCGCATCCCGTAGTAGCTGAAGCGCTCGAACATCTCGGTCCCGAACAGAGTCGCCAGACCCACCGGGTGGCCCAGGAATGTCTTCTCGCGCTTGGCTGCCATCTCGCTCATGCGTTCCTCCGTCGGGCGATGATCGTTGAATCCCCAGCCGAAATCCAGACCGGGCGCGGCGTTTGCCCCGCGCTTTCGCGGTTGGCCCCTTCCGCCCTCAGATTTTCCCCTCGCGTATCATGCCGCCGCCCATGCGACTCGAACACTCCGTCCCGCTCGCGCCGCTGACGACCATCGGGATCGGTGGCCCGGCGCGGCTCTTCGTGCGCATCACGACCGTCGACGAGTTGCACGAGGCGCTGCAATACGCCGAAGCGAATCACGAGCGTCTGTTGATCCTCGGCGGCGGCAGCAACATGCTCCTCGACGACCGAGGCTTCGACGGCCTCGTGCTGCAGATCGACTTGCGCGGCGTGACGATCGAGAGTGAAGGCGAGCGCGTCGTGGTGCGCGTGGCGGCGGGGGAGTCGTGGGATGCGTTCGTCGAACGCGCCGTGAACAACGGCTGGGCGGGCGTCGAATGCTTGTCCGGGATTCCCGGCTCGGTCGGTGCCACGCCGATCCAGAACGTCGGCGCGTACGGCCAGGACGTGAGCGAGACGATCATCCGCGTCGAAGCGCTCGATCGCACGACCGGCCGCGTGCGCGACTTCACGAACGAGGAGTGCCGCTTCGGCTACCGCGCGAGCCTCTTCAAGAACGTCGAAGTCGATCGCTGGATCGTGCTCGCTGTGACGTTCCGCCTCACGCCGAACGGCGAAGCGGCGGTGCGCTATCCCGAGTTGCAACGCCATCTCGAAGAGCACGGCATCGCGACGACCGACCTGCGCGGCGTTCGCGCGTCGGTGATCGCGATTCGCAAACGCAAGGGGATGGTCCTCGATCCGAACGATCCCGACTCGCGCAGCGACGGCTCGTTCTTCATGAACCCGATCGTGACCGCCGAGGAGTACGCGGCGTTCGCCGAACGGGCGGGCAATACGGCGCCGCACTTCCCCGAACGCGACGGCCGCATGAAGCTCTCCGCCGCCTGGCTCATCGAGCACGCCGGGTTCGCGAAAGGCTTCACGCACGGCAACGTCGGGCTGTCGTCGAAGCACACGCTCGCGATCGTCAACCGCGGCGGCGGCACGGCGCGCGAGGTGCTGGAGCTCGTGGCGATGATTCAGGAGAAGGTGGGCGAGGCGTTCGGCGTCGCGATCCACCCGGAACCGAACGTCATCGAGGGCCCACGATAGCGCTGAGTCTCCGATGTCAGCCCGAACAGCGAAGACGGTGAAGGATCTCCTGATGCAGGCGATGAGCGCACGTGCCGGGGATTCTTCGGCGTCTTCGCGCCTCAGAATGACATCGTCAGATGTATCACCTCCACCAAGGCCGGCGAGGACGCGAAACCTCGTGAAAGCTTGGCCGAGGAGCGCAGCGGGCCGTGCCCGCTCAGAATGACACCCGGCCGGCTCATCCTTTTCGATCGAAGATCTTGAGGATCGTGTTCAGCTCCACGGTGTGCTCGAGGTATTCGAAGACCGCGTGTGCATCATCGGATCCCGTCGCGCGCAGACGATTGCGCGCGTGCTCGACGAGCAGCTGCTGATCGGCCGGAATGTCGTCCTGATGCACGACCTTCATCGCCGGCTTCCCCTGCTTCTCCTGCTCCTTCTCCTCGAGCCGGCGGCGCTTGCGCTGCAGCGAGTCGAGATCGCGCCGCACCACGCCGTCATCGCGGAGCGTTTGCACCGCGGACGAGAAATCCTCGCCGTCGTCGATTCGCAATCCTGACTGGTAGAGCAACTTCCCCTCGGCGTTCGGCGTGCGCGACAGATGGCTCCAAACGATCTTTGCCGGTACCGCGACCTGCACTGCGCCGCGTCGGAACAGCAGCCGTCCGCTCGTGCCGAGGCGCAACGGCTGCGCGTGCGCGACCTGCGCGCCGGCGACGCCGAGGTCGAGGACGGTGACGCTCGCTGCTCCGAAACTGCCGTCGATGGTCTCGACGGCGATGTACCGCTCGGTCGTCCGCTGCTCTTCGATGTGCATGGGGCTCCCTCTCGGTGGTAGATGACGATTTTAGCGCTGGTGTTACGGAACAGTAGAATCGCGGCTCGTGAAGCGACTCGCGCTGGCTCTCTCGTTCGCCGCGTCTGCCCTCGCACAGCCCAGGCCAATTGTCATCAAAGCCGCACGCCTGATCGACGGCCGCGGCGGTGCGATGATCGCGCCGGCGATGGTCGTGGTGCAGGGCAATCGCATCCAATCCGTCGACGGCCCCGCCCCCGCCAACGCCGAGACCATCGACCTCGGCGACGTCACGCTGATGCCCGGCCTCATCGATGCGCACGTCCATCTCCTGCTCCAGGGCGACGTGACGACCGAGGATTACGACAAGCAGATTTTCAAGGAGTCGCTGGCTTACCGCGCGCTGCGCGCGAGCCGCGCGGCGAAGATCGGGCTCGAGCACGGCTTCACGACGATGCGCGACCTGGAGACGGAAGGCGCGATGTACACGGACGTCGACGTGAAGCGCGCGATCGATGAAGGCGTGATCCCCGGCCCGCGCCTCTTCGTCTCGACGCGCGCGATGTCCGTGACGGGCGGCTACGGCCCGAGCGGCTACGCGCCGGAGATCAGCTTCCCGATGGGCGTGCAGATCGTCGACGGACCGGACGAGGCGCGTAAGGCCGTACGCGAGCAGATCGCGCACGGCGCGGACTGGATCAAGGTTTACGCCGACCGCTCGTATTTTCTGCAGCCGGACGGGACGCTTTCCAGCATCCCGACGTTCACGCGTGAGGAGATGAAGGCGGTGGTCGACGAGGCGCATCGGCTGCGGCACAAAGTCGCGGCGCATGCGATGGCCCGGCCCGGCATCGAGAACGCGTTGCTCGCCGGCGTCGACACGATCGAGCACGGCATCTCCATCCAGGACGACCTGCTCGACCTGATGGTGAAGAACGGCGTGTACCTCTGTCCCACATTGACCGTGACTGAGTTCGTCGCACCCGGACGCGCGGCCGAGGGGCGGGCGATCTGGGCGAAGATCCCGGAGTTCCATCGCGACTCGTTCGCCCGCGCGGTGAAGAAGGGCGTGAAGATCGCGTTCGGGACGGACGTCGGCGGCTTTCCCTGGGACGGCCCGAACGAGGCGCAGGAATTTGGCTACATGACGCGTTTCGGGATGACGCCGATGCAGTCGATCGAGTCCGCCACGCGGGTCGCCGCCCAACTCCTCGACCAGCCGGACCTCGGCGTCGTCGCGACCGGCAAGCTCGCGGATCTCGTCGCCGTGCCGGGCAACCCGCTGCAGGACATCAAGGTGATGGAGCGCGTGTCGTTCGTGATGAAGGACGGCGCGGTGGTGGTGCGCAAGTGAGCGCGGCGTCGACAACCCAGCCGACGCTCGCGTTCAAGACGCTCAAGGCGTGGGAAGCGTGGCTGAAGAAGAACCACGCGAAGTCGGACGGGATCTGGATCCGCTTCGGCTCGAAAGGCTCCGGCATCCCGTCGCTGACGTACCCGGAGGCCGTGGAAGGCGCGCTCTGCTGGGGCTGGATCGACGGTCAGCGCAACAAGGACGACGTGGAAGGCACGTGGCTGCAGAAGTACACACCGCGGCGCAAGACGAGCATGTGGTCGAAGATCAACCGCGACAAGGCCGACGCGCTGATCGCCGCCGGCCGGATGCAGCCTCCCGGCCTCGCCGAGATCGAACGGGCGAAGGAAGACGGGCGCTGGGAGAAGGCGTACTACGGGCAGAAGGAGTCGAAGGTGCCCGAGGATTTCGCCGCGGCGCTGGCGAAGAATGCGAAGGCGCGGAAGTTCTTCGAGTCGCTCGACAGCGTGAACCGCTACGCGTTCGTGTTCCGCATCGGCAATGTGAAACGCGCCGAGACGCGAGCCCGCAAGATCGAGACGTACGTGGAGATGCTCGCGAACGGCGAGAAGCTGCATTAACAAAGGTGGGGACCGGCTTCAGCCGGTCCCGGCACGGGCTGAAGCCCGCGCCCACATGGTGTCATCCTGAACAGCGAAGACTGTGAAGGATCCGTACCGATCTCGCGCTGCGTCCTGAAGGTACGGATTCTTCGCCGTGTTCGCGGCTCAGAATGACACTTGGGCTCCTGTTAACCCCCCTCCCTTCTCCCTCGTTCTAGCGTGGTCATTGGAGGCAGATCAAATGGGTGTTTTTTGGATCCCGATCGTTTGTTCGCTCGGGTGTTACGTGATGATCACCTGGATCGTCGTCGCCATCGTCAACGGGAAGACGGCCAGGGCGAAGGCACACGCGGAGGTTCAGGCGCGCATGGTCGATCGTTTCGGCACCGCTCCGGAGTTCATCGAGTTTCTCCACACTGTCGAGGGGCGCGCCTTCATGGGCGCGGTGGAGAAGACGCAGCAGCGCACGGCCTTGGATCGCGTCGTCGGCGGCTTCAACAAGGCCGTCGTCATGGCGTGTCTCGGGATCGGTTTCATCACTCTCTACTGCGTTCCGGATACGCGGTGGGAGGGCTTCATCATCACCGGGCTGATCCTCTTCACGCTCGGCATCGGCTTTCTCCTCGCCGCACTCCTCTCGCTCAAGCTCTCGCGCAACTGGGGTCTCGTGGGAACCACGCAAAGTGACGAGTCATGACCGCCATCGCGTTCGACCTTCCGTTCGCCGGCGCGTCGACGCGCGGCTCGAGGCCTCTCACGCCGATGGATGAAGCGCGCTTCGAGGCGTTCTACCGCCGCACGGCCGGCAGTCTCTGGTCCTACGTCTATCGACTGACCGGAGACGCGGCCACGGCGGACGATCTCCTGCAGAAGGCCTTCTACCGTTTCCTGCGCACGAACCCGGTCGTGACGAGCGAAGAGCACATGCGCCGGTACCTCTTCCGCACCGCGACGAACCTCGCGCTCGATCACTTCCGCGAGGCGAAGCGCGAGCGCACGCGCGACGCGAATGCATGGCCGTCGCATCAGCCGCCTGATCGCACGGAGCTGAAGCACGACATGATGCGCGTCTTCGAAGAGCTCAAGCCGAGGGAACGCGCGTTGCTGTGGCTGGCGCACGTCGAAGAATCGAGCCACGAAGAAATCGGCGAAGCCCTCGGCCTCAAAACCAAGAGCGTGAAGGTCCTGCTCTTCCGCGCTCGCAAACGCCTCGGGGAGCTGTTGATGAAGAAAGGATTGGCCCCGCGATGAACTGCCGTCTCGAAGCCGACGTCCTCCGCGCCGCGGAAGAGGATCGCTGGACGGACGCTCTGCGCCGTCACGTCGCGGAGTGCGCTGATTGCGAAGCCGCATCGGCCGTCGCGCGCTGGATGCACGACTTCTCGCGCGTCGACGAACGGGAGCACATCCTGCCCGATCCGGCCGTGCTCTGGCTGAAGGCGAAGCTCCTGCGCGGCACCACAGGCGTCGAGCGCGCCGCGAAGCCGGTCACGCTCTTTCAGATGATCGCGTACCTCGCCGTCGCCGGCGGCTGGACCGCCCTCCTGACGTGGCGTTGGCAGGCGCTGACGCTGTGGTTCGCGAACCTCAATCCCGCCCGCGCGATCGCCGAAAGCTCGGCCACGGGCGGCGCCTCGCTCTCGCTGATGTTCTTCCTCTGCGTGCTCGTCTTGTCGTCGATCACGATCGTGGTCGCGATGCACACGATCCTGGCGGAAGAGTAGCCATCACGTTCGACACGACGCGGTCGCAACGCGCCGCGCCGAACGTGAACAACGACTCGAACGTGAGGCCGGTGCGGCGGTAAAGGCCGTCGCGCAACATCGCCCGCGCGTCGAGACCAAGCCAGGTGCTGCCGATTCAGCCGTTCCACGCACTAGAACGTGCCCCACAGGAGCACGCGCTTGTACGTGTAGAAGTACGGCGCGTGCTCGCCGAGGGCGGCGAGGAGACGGTCGGTGTAGCGCTGCATGAACTGCGCGAACTGCGCCGGCTCCAGCCGTCGCTCGTAATCCGTGAGCAGCGTGCCCTTGACCCACTCGATGACCGCGCGCGTGTCGTCGAGCAGATGTCCGTAGATTTGCTGCCGCACGTGCTGACGTTTGAAGCCGAGCTTGTGCAGCAGCTCGGCGTAGCGCGCGAGCGGCAGGAGGAAATCGAGCCGCGGCTCCACGCCCATCTCCGCCGCGACGGCGGCCGCCGTCGAGTGCGAGACGTGCGAATCGTTGTTCGGCATCTGGATCGCGATCTGCCCGTGCGGCGTGAGGAACGACGTGAGGCGCGCGAGCAGCTTCTCGTGCTCCGGTACCCACTGCAGCGCGGCGTTGGAGAAGACGAGATCGAACGGGCGCTCGCTGACGAACGCCTCGATGTCGCCTTCTTCGAAATGGAGCATCTCGCCGCCGAACTTGCCGGCCTTCAACAGCATCGTCTCCGAGTTGTCGACGCCGAGGGTTTCCTCGGCGCCGAGATGCTCGTGAAGCTCGCGCGTGAGCTCGCCGGTACCGCAGCCGAGATCGACGACGCGCATCCGCGGACGCGGCTCCACGAGCGCCATCAGATCGACGAACGGCTGCTTGCGCTCGGCCTTGAAGCGCTCGTATTGCTCGGGGTTCCACATATGGTTGCTGGTTGCTGGTTACTGGTTGCTAGTAGTCGGAACGTGCATGCAGGCGCCGAGGCGCGAGCAACCAGCAACTAGCAACCAGCAACCGTCTCATCTCATCTTGTCCCAGTTCAGGATCGCGTTCATGACGAGCGCGTAGTTGCCTTGCGTGTTCATGCGCCACATCGGATTGCTCGCGAAGAGCAGCACGTGACCTTTGCCGAGCGGCGCATCGATCACCGCCGGCTTGCCTGCGATCTCGTCGCCGCCGTCGAGCATGCCCGAGAGCAGCAACGCATCCGCCTTCTTGTTGAAGGAGACGATCACGCGCGGCCGATCCTCGACGCGCGGCAGGTAAGGCTCGAAGTTGTACGGCGCGTCTTCGGGCGGCTGGAATCCTTCTTCGCCCGGCGCCGGCTTCGCGCGCTCCGGCAATGGAACGTACGTGCGGCCTTGCGGCACGTCGGGATCGGCTTTTCCGCCGCGTCCGCTCGGCCGCGAGTCGGATGTGTTCTCGTCGCGCACGCCGACTTTGAAGATGGGCGAGCCGGCGTAGTAGAGGGGCAGAGTGTCGTCGTAGCCGGCGGCGACGGGACTCTTCTTGTCCGTCACCGACGCCGACACGATCGTTCCCGGCGCCTTCAGCTTGTTCGGCTTCACGAGCTCGACGTAGCGCGCGAGGCCGTAATGCACGGCCCACTCCGACGAGTCGCGCGCGGTGATCAACAACCCGCCGTTCATCACGAAGCGCTCGAGATTTTGCACGCCGGCGAGGCCGAGGCCGGGACGCATGTCGTCGGTTTCATCGATGCCGCCGAGGTTCGGCGTGACGGCGGTCTTGCGCCACGGAAGCGCGGGGCCGTCGGGTAGACCGTTCACGATGTCTTGCGGATCGGCGCCGCCGACGGGCGGGAACACGATCACGTCGAAGCGATCGCGCAGCGACGGCATCGCCGCGATCTGCTGCGTCGACAGATACGTGTACTGCACGCCGAGCTGCTCGAAGCCGAGGCGCCACCAGCCTTCGTCCTGGGTGCGGATCCAGGTGTGCAGCAGCGCGATGCGGGGCAGCTTCGCCGACTTGTCCGCGAAGCGCGCCTTGATCCAATCCGTGTCGGCGTTGTTCTCCGCCGGCGCCGCCGGGCGCGAGCCGTCCCACGGCTTCATGGCGACCTTCAGCACGTCGGCGTTCTGCACGCGTTTGAAGTCGACGTTCTTCAGATAGCCGAGCGTCCAGCCGGTGTCGTCGTACACCTGATCGCTGGAGCGGACGTACTGCGTGTCGAGCATCGTGTCCGCGAGCCGGCTGTATGGCTGATCCATCCGGATGATGAACGACCCCTTCGCGAACTTCACCGGCTCGTTCGCCGGCTTCTTGTCTTTGTCGTCATCCTTCTTGTCATCGGCGGCTTTGGGCGGCGCCGGCGGCCAGTCGGTCTTCAGCGAGAACTCCGCGTCCGCGACCTGCACCTCGATGCCGTGCGTTTGCAGCAGCGCCATCAGATCGCGCAGCTGTCCCTGCCGTTTCTGCGACCCGTCGAACACCCACGCCGCCGGCCCCTCGGTCGTCGCCTTCGCCACCGAGCGCTTGCCGAGCGTGTAGAAGTTCTCGAGGAAGCGCTGGCGGTTCTTCGCCATGTCGTCGAGCGCGAAAAGCAGCGTCGACTGCTGATAGTTCGTGTTGTTGCGCAGCGACCAGCGCACCTGCGGCAGCGGCGGATTCGGACGGAACCACTGCCGCTCGGACTGCCCGCGCACGACGCGGTTCTCGGTGGTCGGCCAACGATTGCCGAACGTCTCGTAGAAACGGCCGATGGTGTTGTGGCCCATGCCTGTCCAGAACATGTAGTTCGGCGCCCAGCCGTCGTAGAAACCGTGCGTCCAGACGCCCGGCACGTTGCGCCGCGACATCTCATCGACCTCGTGATACGCCATGCGATGCCACTCGTCGATCATCAGCGGATCGAGCGACGCGTTGTACGGGCCGGTGCCGGTGGAGATGTAGATGAACGGCACGGACTCGTGCAGGTCGTGGACGACCTGCGGGTGGAAGTCGAAGTACGCCTTCAGCACGTTGCGGCTGAGGGCGAGCGCGAGGCCCATGTTGTCGCGGTTGTTGTCGTGCGCGACGTAGTGGCCCCAGTAGACGAGCGGCGGCGTCGGCACTTTCGGATTCGCCGCGCGGTAGTTCCAGAGGTCGACCATGCGGTTGCGGCCGTCGACTTCGAGGACCGGAGTCATCA
>JAFAVZ010000357.1 GCA_019242175.1 Acidobacteriota bacterium | reverse complement strand
CGAGAGTTTGCGCATGGCGATCATTTCTTTGGCGAGCTTTCCGTAGGAAGGCCCAGGTTCTTCCAGTCGTTCCAGCCGCCGAGGAGCGCGGCCGCGTTGTGGATGTCTTTTTCGTTCAGGTCGAGCACCGCCCGGGCGCTCGTATGCTCCTGCATTCAAGCACAGTAAGTTACGAGTAACTTGTTCCTGGGCAGCTCTTTGATGCGCTGCACCACTTCGTCGAGCGGGATGCTGATCGCGCCTTTGATGTGCTCCTCGTCGTACGCCTCTTTCGAGCGGACGTCGATGAAGATCGCCTTCCCGCTCTTCACCAGCTTGATGGCCTCGTTGCGGCCGATGCGGCGCGCACCGTCGGCAGGAGCGGGCTGGGGAGCGGGGATGGCGCCGCTGCCGATGAGCGGCGGCATCTGGACCGGCGGCTGGGGCTGAGGCTGCGCGCCCGGCTTCGGCTTGTACTGCGCGTGGAGAGTGGTGGCGGCGAGCAGCGTCGCTGCCGCAATCATCGAGAGTTTGCGCATACCGGGTCTCCTGAACCTCCGCTTTCGGCGAGTTCTTCCGATCAGAGCATCGGGATGTCGACGCCGCGTTCCTTCGCCACTTCGATCGCCTCTTCGTAGCCGGCGTCGACGTGGCGCATCACGCCCGTTCCCGGGTCGGCCGTCAGCACGCGCGATAGCCTTTCGCCGGCCTCGGCCGTACCGTCCGCGACGATGACCATCCCGGCATGCAGCGAATAGCCGATGCCGACGCCGCCGCCGTGATGCACCGAGACCCACGTCGCGCCGGCCGACGTATTCAGCAGCGCATTGAGAATCGGCCAGTCGGCGATCGCATCCGACCCATCCTTCATTCCCTCGGTCTCCCGGTTCGGCGAGGCGACGGAGCCGGAGTCGAGATGATCGCGCCCGATCACGATCGGCGCTTTGACTTTGCCCTCCGCGACGAGACGGTTGAAAAGCAGCCCGGCCTTGTCGCGCTCGCCATAACCCAGCCAGCAGATGCGTGCCGGCAATCCCTGAAACTCGACGCGCTTCTGGGCCATGCGGATCCAGCGATGGAGCGCCTCGTCGTTGGGGAAGAGCTCGAGGATCGCTTCGTCCGTGACGAGGAGATCGTTCGGATCGCCGGAGAGCACGGCCCACCGGAACGGACCTTTGCCTTCGCAGAACAGAGGGCGGATGAAGAGCGGGACGAAGCCGCCGACCTCGAACGCGTTCTCGACGCCGGCGTGATCGCGGGCCTGGCCGCGGAGGTTGTTGCCGTAGTCGAACGTGACCGCACCGCGCCGCTGCAGCTCGATCATCGCGCGCATGTGCCGGGCCATCGTCTCGTAGGAACGCGCGACGTACTGGTCGGGATCGCTCTCCCGCAACGCGAGCGCCTCGTCGTACGACATGTCGGCCGGCACGTAGCCGCGCAGCTCGTCGTGCGCGGAAGTCTGATCGGTGAGGACGTCCGGGACGATGTTGCGCGCGATGAGCGCCTCGAGCAGATCGACGGCGTTCGCGACGACGCCGATGGAGATCGCCTCGCCTTTGTCGCGCGCCTCGAGCGCGCGGGCGATCGCGGTGTCGAGCGACGGCGCTTCCTCATCGAGGTAGCGCTTCTCGATGCGGCGGCGGATGCGCGACGGATCGACTTCCGCGACGAGCGCCGTCGCCTCGTTCATCGTCGCCGCGAGCGGCTGCGCGCCGCCCATCCCGCCCAACCCGGCGGTCACGACGAGCTTGTTGCGCAGCGTGTTGTCGAAGCGCTGCTTCGCCACCGCGGCGAAGCACTCGAACGTTCCCTGGAGAATGCCCTGCGTCCCGATGTAGATCCAGGAGCCGGCGGTCATCTGCCCGTACATGGTGAGTCCGAGGGCGTCGAGGCGGCGGAACTCTTCCCAGGTGGCCCAGTTCGGGACGAGATTCGCATTGGCGATGAGCACGCGCGGCGCGCCTTCATGCGTGCGGAAAACGCCGACCGGCTTGCCCGACTGCACGAGCAGCGTCTCGTCGGATTTCAGGCGCTTGAGCGTGGCGACGATCGCGTCGTAGCACTCCCAGTTGCGCGCCGCCTTGCCGATGCCGCCATAGACGATGAGCTCCTCCGGATGCTCGGCGACTTCCGGATCGAGGTTGTTCATCAGCATGCGCAACGCCGCCTCCTGCTGCCATCCGCGGCAGGAGAGCTCGAGGCCGCGCGGGGCGCGGATCATGCGGGGCGCGTGGGCGGTGGGGGCGGGCGTGGTGGTGGCGGTCATGGCGTGCAATATCCTATCGCCGCCATGAAGAGCCGCAAGGACCGCGTCACCGAGATCCTCGCCCGCCTGAAGCGGATGTATCCGAAAGCAAAGGTCGCGCTCGACTTCACGAACGCGTTCGAGCTCCTCATCGCCACGATGCTCTCCGCGCAGTCGACGGACGCGCGGGTGAACATCGTGACGAAGTCGCTCTTCCGCAAGTATCCCGACGCTCACGCCTTCGCCGCCGCGAGCCAGGTGGAGATGGAGAAGGACGTGAAGCAGACCGGCTTCTTCCGCAACAAGGCGAAGGCCGTGATCGCGGCGTCGAAGGTGCTCGTGGAGAAGCACGGCGGCGAAGTGCCGAAGACGATGGAGGAGCTGACCGCGCTCCCCGGCGTCGGCCGCAAGACCGCGAACGTCGTTTTGTCGAATGCGCTCGGGATCTCCGTCGGCATCGTCGTCGACACCCACGTCGCCCGCGTCTCCGGCCGCCTCGGCCTCACCGCCAACAGCGACGCGGAAAAGATCGAACAGGACCTCATGCAGCTGGTCCCGAAGAAGGAGTGGACCAGCTACGCTCACCGCGTGATCTACCACGGCCGCGAGATCTGCATCGCGCGCAAACCGAAGTGCAGCGAGTGCCTGTTGAACGACGTTTGCCCGAGCGCGGAAGCTCCGTTGGAGTAGTTGCTGGTTGCTGGTTGCTGGTTGCTAGTTGCTGGCGCATCGGTGCGCTACGGGCGCTGCTGCGCGAGTAACCAGCAACCAGCAACCAGTAACTAACAACCAACCAGCAACTACGGCTCGTCCACCGTCCCCAGCTTCGTCCACGGTCCGCAGCGCGCGATGCGCCACGCGGTCTTGGCGCCGCCGATGAACAGGCCGTGTTTGCGGATCGACTCGTAGCCGTAGTGCGAGCAGGTCGGGGTGAAGCGGCACACGACGCGGCCCTTCAGATGGGGCGACACGTGTGCCTGGTAGCTGCGGATCGACGCGAGCGTGGCGCGCGTGCCGAACGCGCGTTCCGGCGGCGAGAAAATGTCGTGCGCGAAGAGCGCGACGACGATCAGGAGGAAGACCGCTCGGCGGCCTTGGCGCGATCCCAAAGGGCGTCCATCTCCTCGAGCGACAGCTGGTCGATGTTGCGGCCGCTCCCGTGCACTTCCGACTCCATGGCGCCGAAGCGGCGCGCGAACTTGCGGTTCGTCGACTGCAGCGCCTCCTCCGGATTCACGTTCAGTTTGCGCGCGATGTTCGCGATCGTGAACAGCAGGTCGCCCAGCTCGTCCTCGATGCGTTGCGGCTCGCCGCCGTCGATCGCCTCGCGCAGCTCGCCGATCTCCTCGTCCAGCTTCGTGAACACATCCTCCGTGCGCCGCCAGTCGAACCCGACGCGTCCCGCTTTTTCGGTGAGCCGCGAAGCCTTCAGCAGCGCCGGCAGCGAGCCGGGGACGCCGGAGAGCACGCCTTTGTTCTCCGCCTTCCGTTCGTCGCTCTTCAGCTTCTCCCAGTTGACGAGCACCTGCTCGGCGTCGCCGGCCTCGACGTCGGCGAAGACGTGCGGATGGCGGCGAACGAGCTTGTCGTGGATCGCGCCGATGGAGTCGTAGATGTCGAACGTCCCTTCCTCGCGCGTGATCTCGGCGATGAACACCGCCTCGAGGAGCATGTCGCCCACTTCTTCCATCAGCGCGCTGCGGTCGTCGCGGTCGATGGCGTCGACCACTTCGTACGCCTCTTCGATCACGAACGGCTTGAGATCGGGCAGCGTCTGTTTGCGGTCCCACGGGCAGCCGTCAGGCCCGCGGAGGCGTTGCATCAGACGAAAAAGTTCATCGAAAGAACGTTTCGGCATTGCCGCATTCTATGCGTGTCGGTGATAGCATTTGCGTTCCGATCCAGCCGATCCAATGGCCGGCGCCGACATGTCCAATCAGGTTCTCAACGGAGCGGCAGAAGAGGCTGCGCGTCCTCACGCGCGGTTTTCGGAGGAGCGCTATCGCTTCCTCTCCGGCATCCTCGAATCCTTCACCGCGACGCTGGAGCTGAAGGAAGTTCTCCGCTGCATCGTCACCCTGACCCGCGAGGAGTTCGGCGTCGATCGGGCCTGGCTTCTTCACCCCATCGGCGAGCAGACGGAATTCGCGAACGTGAAGTTTTCCGTCACGGCGCCCGACTGCGACGTCCCGATGGACGACCACGAGCCGGTGCCGCTGGCCGGCTCGCGCACGCTGATCCGCCGCGCGCTCGCCTCCTCCGTTCCCATCTCCGTCCGGGAAGGCGACGCGGAGCTCGATCCGCTGCTCGCCAGCCGCTTCCACGTGCGCTCCGAGCTCGTGCAGATCCTCCGTCCCCGCGAGGAAGAGCCGTGGGCGTTCGGCCTCCACGACTGCCGCCACGTGCGCGAATGGACCGAGGAGGAGATCGCTCTCTTCAGCGAGATCGGGCGCTATGCGACGCTCGCGTTGAACAACACGCTGCTCCATGGCCGCGCCGTCCGCGAGATGGCGAAGGTCAACGCGATCCTCGACCAGATTCCGGAGTCGGCCGCGATCTATGACGCGACGGGACGTCTGGAGCGGATGAACGCCGCCGCGCAACGCGAGCCGGCCGTGCTCTTCGCCCCCGAGCCGGACAGCCGCCTGCGCAGCAACCGCCATCGCTACATCGACGGCAGCCCGCTCTCGCCGAACGAGCTTCCCTCGATCCGCGCCATCCGCGGCGAGGCGGTGAAATCGGACTACCTCATTCACGACGCGCGCTCCGGCGACGACCGCGTCGTCAACCTCAAAGCCGCGCCGATCCGCGACGACGCAGGGCGCATCATCGGCTCCGTCGTTCTCTCCCGCGATGTCACGGACGAGAGGCAGAACGCGGAGCGCGAAGCCTGGCGCCGCCGCCGCGCCGAATGCCTCGCCAACCTCGGCATCGAAGCCGTCACCGTGCAGCCGACGTTCGACAACCTCGACGAGCCGGCGCGCCGCGTCGCGGAAGCCGTGGGCGGCTCGGCAATGATCTATCTCTATCACTCCGCCACGGGCGAGCTGCACATGGTCGGGATGGCGTCCGTCGCGCAGACGAGCGTCCACTTCCACCGCCTCCGCGAGTTCCTCTCCCGCAATCCATACCGCGCCGGCGAAGCGTTGCCCGGAACCGTGTTCCAGATCGGCCGGCCGCTGCTCTTCTCGGACGTCCGCGGCGACGCGATCATCGACTTCGGCCGCGACGAGCAGGAGAAGCAGATCATCTCGGCGATGGGCGAGCAGAGCGTGATCGCCTGTCCCATCGAGTCGTACGGCGAACGCATCGGCGCGCTCGTCATCGCCCGGTCGGACGCCCGGCGCAACTTCGACGCCGAGGATCTGGAGTTCGCGCAGTCGATTGCGGATCGCATCGGCACCGCGGCGCACATCCATCGCCTCACCCGCGTTTCCTTCGACGGCCACCGCGCCGCCGAGGAGCTCGCGCGGCGCGAGGTGGATGCACGCGTGCGATTCGAAGCGGTCATCGAGACCGCGCCGGTCGGCATCGCCGTCATCTCCGCAGACGAGCTGCGCTTCGAACTGGCGAACGTGCGCCTCCTCGACTTCGTGGCCGAGTACGGCAAGATCACGCCGGACGACACGAAGGTCGTCGGCTTGCGCGTGGCGGAAGTCATCCCCGGGTTCGAACAGATCCTCAAGCAGGTCGCGGAATCGGGCGAGACGCGCGTCGACGAAGCCGTGCCCCTCGGCGCGCGCTACATCAACCGCATCATCTCCGCCGTCCGCGGCCGTTTCTCCGGCATCACGCAGAGCATCACGGTGCTGATCCAGGACGTGACGGATCAGGTGCGCGCGAGCCGGGAGATCGAAGGCCTGGCCCAGATGATGGCCGAGCGTTCCGCGCGTCTCGACTCCATCCTCGGATCGATGACGGACGGCTTGTGGGTCTACGACGCGCAAGGCCTCGTCGTGGACGTCAACCAGGCCGCCCTCACGATGTTCGGCCTCGGATCGCGCACCGAGGCGATCGAGTTCGGGTCTTTCGAACGGTTCAATCTCCGGTATCCGGACGGCAAGCCGATCATGAGCGAGGACTTTCCGCAGGCGCGCGCGCTGCGCGGGATGACGGTGCCGGATTACCTGACGATGGGGCGCCACGTCATCACCGGAAAAGATCTCGACCTCTCGATTGCCGCGGCGCCGATCGAGAGCAACGGCATCGTCGGCGCAGTCCTCGTGATCCGCGACATCACGGCGTTGCAGGAGCTCGATCGTAAGAAGGACGAGTTCCTCTCCGTGGCGTCGCACGAGCTGCGCACGCCGTTGACGACGATCAAGGGCTACACGCAGCTGCTCGCGCAGACGGTGAACGACCTGCCGCCCGAGGAACGCAACACTTACCTCACGGCGGTGCTGGGCGAGATCGACCGCATGATGGGATTGATCTCCGAGCTGCTCGACGTGTCGCGCATCGAGACGAACCGGCTGCAGATTCACCCGCAGGCGATCCGCTGGACGGAGTTCATCGACAGGCGCGCGTCTGCGTTCCGCGTGCAGCATCCGGCGCGCAACATCCGCTTCGACTTCGGCGGCGGCGAGTTCACCGTGCACGTGGATCCCGACCGCATGCGTCAAGTGGTCGACAACCTCCTGTCGAACGCTCTGAAGTACTCGCCGGACGGGACGGACATCGACGTCGTCGTCACGCTCGTCGAAGGGTCGGTGTTGACGTCGGTCGTCGATCACGGCATCGGCATCCCGCGCGACGAGATCCCGCAGCTGTTCGAACGTTTCCACCGCGCCCGCAACGTCTCCAGCCGTTACTACGGCGGCCTCGGGCTCGGTCTCTACATCGCCCGAGCGATCGTGGAAGCGCATAGCGGCGCGATTGCGGTGGAGAGCGAAGAGGGCCAGGGCTCGCGGTTCACGATCCGTCTTCCGTTGCCGTGATTCGCTCGCTTCGCTCGCGTGGTTGCTGGTTACTCGTTACTGGTTACTTGCGCTCCAGCGCCTGGAACGGCCCTAGGCGCAAGCAACCAGCAACCAGCAGCCAGCAACTAGCAACGACTCGCGTGTAAAGTCCATGTAAACTGCGCCTTACATGCAGAGATATGTAGCGGTACTTCTGTTCCTCCTGGCGCCAGCTCTGTTCGCTCAAGACGCGCCGACGTTCAAGGTCGGGGCGCTGATCTTCGCCGACTACACGTGGACGCAATCGCCGGAACGGATCGATGCAAACGGCGACGCGTTCCATCCGAGCGCGTTCACCGTCCAACGCGCGTACATCAACGTGACCGGCACGGTGAACAAGTACCTCTCGTGGCGCATCACGCCGGACATCGCGCGTGAGACCGGCACGACGGCGTCGCTCAGTGGCAGCCAGGAGTACCGGCTGAAGTTCGGCTTCGTGCAGCTCAATCTCGATCAGTGGGCGACGCCCGGCTCGTGGGTGCGCTTCGGCCTCTCCCAGACGCCGATGATCGACTACACGGAACAGATCTATCGCTATCGATTCCAGGGGCCGATCTTCATTGATCGCGAAGGCTTCCAATCCGCGGCCGACACCGGCATCAGCGCGCGTTACGTGTTTCCGAACGACTACGGCGACGTGATGGCCGGCGTCTTCAACGGCGAGACGTTCGCCCGCGCGGAGACGAACGATCAGAAGTCGGCGCAGATCCGCGTTTCGGTGCGGCCGTTGCCGAAGCATCCGCTGCTCAAAGGCTGGCGCGTGACCGGATTCGTGAATGACGATCACTACGTCGCGAACGCGCCGCGGCAACGCTTCGTCGCGCAGACCACGTTCGAGCATCCGCGCGTCGTCGCCGGCTTCGACGTTTTGCGCGCGAAGGATCAGGTCTCGCGCACCGCTCCGGAGATCGACGCGAACGGCTACTCGGTGTGGGTCACGCCGCGTTTCGTGAAGGGTTGGGAGGCGCTGTTCCGCTACGATCGGCTGCGCCGCGACAGCCTCGCAGCGCAACGGCGGGACATCGAGGGAATCGCCTACTGGTTCCCCATGCCGAAGGGAATCTCCACCGCGCTTTTACTCGATCGCGACTCCCTCGCCATGCGCGGTGTGCCGAACACGACGAACTATGGCTTGAAGATGTTGTTAAGCTTCTGAGCGTGAACCGCAGCGCGCGCATTGTGCTCATCGAAGACGACGCGGATCTCGCGTTCACCATCCGTCTCAACCTGGAACGCGCCGGCTACTCGGTGACGAGCTATGTGAACGGCCAGGAAGGGCTTTCCGCCGTGCAGTACAGCGGCGCCGACTTTCTCGTGCTCGATCTCAACCTGCCCGACCTCGACGGCTTCACGATCTGCCGCGAGCTTCGCCGCAACCAGTCCACCGCGTCGATCCCCATCCTCATGCTCACCGCCCGGTCCTCCGAGGCCGATCGCGTGATGGGATTGGAGCTCGGCGCCGACGACTATCTCGTCAAACCGTTCAGCGTCCGCGAGCTCCTCGCCCGCGTCGCCGCGATCCTGCGCCGCGGCCGGATGACCGAGGAGGAGGCCGGTTATGACGACGGATACCTGCGGATCGACGAACGCGCGCTCCGCGTGTACGTGCAGGGGCAGGAAGTGAAGCTCGCGAAGAAGGAGCTGGAGCTGCTGCAGATGCTCGTCCGCAACAGCCCCGCCGTCGTCCCCCGCGACCGCATCCTGTCCGAAGTCTGGCACGCCGCGGAGGACGTGGAGACACGAACGATCGACGCCCACATCCGCAACCTCCGGAAGAAGATCGGAAAGGAACGGATCGAGACGGTGGTGGGGTTTGGGTATCGCTATGAACGCCCGCTCGAGCGGCCGAATTGAGAATTGAAAATTGAGAATTGAGAAAGAAAACCCGGCCGAGCGAAGCCATTCTCAATTCTCAATTCTCAGTTCTCAATTCTGACCCCATGCATCCCCTTCGCGTTCTTCTCTTCGTCTCGCTCGCCCTGGGAGTCGCCGTTGCTGCGGCTCTGGGTGCGGCGCTCGTGCGCCTGGGCGTGCCGCAGCTGGAGGCGGTCATCCTGGGCGTCCTCGCGTTTGCGGTGTTTCTGTTGCCGTGGACGGGCGTGGCGTTGTGGGCGTTTCGGCGGGCGGAGGATCTGGGGTTGTTGATCGATCGGACGCAGGCGTTGGTCGAGGGTGATGCGCAGCGGCCGATCACGGATCGCGAGTATCACGGCGAGGTTGATGATCTGGCGCGTGCGGTCGATGCGTTGCGCGTCGCGATGTTGCGCGAGGCTTCGTGGTCGGCGCAGCGGCGTGCGACGTTGCAGCAGATTTCGGCATCGCTCGGCGAAGGGCTGCTTGCGTTGAGCGCCGGCGGCCGCGTCGTTCTCGCGAACGATCGCGTGTCGGAGATGTTCGGGCTCGAAGCCGATCCGGTCGGGCGGCCGTTGCTCGAGGTGTTGCGCAATCACGCGGTGGCCGGCGCGTTCGATCAGGCGCGGGAGGGGAAGGAGTCGACGAGCCGCACCGTCGCCGGCTCGCGGCAGATCGAGATCCGCGTGTTTCCTGTCGCCGACTCGCCGGAAGTGGCCGCGGTCGGATTGTTCATCGACGTGACGCGTCTCGAGCAGCTGCAACGCATCCGCAAAGAGTTCCTCGACGATTTCTCGCACGAGGTGCGGACGCCGCTCGCCGGCTTGCGTTCGGCGGTCGAGTCGTTCGAAGTGGGCGAGATTTCTCCGGAGCAGGAAGAGCAGCTGCGCGGCGTGATGCTCCGCCAATTGGCGCGCATCGAACGGCTGGTGAAAGATCTCTCGGAGCTGAATCGCATCGAGTCGGGCGAGCTCGTGCTCGATCGGCAGGAAGTGGATCTGAACGCGATGGTGCGCGAGGTGGTGGAGGAGTTTCGCGAACGGCTCGCCGATCCGTTCACGGGCCAGCCGCCGCGGCTCACGGTGCGGGGCGAGCAGGCGCTCGCGCACGTCGATCCGGCCCGCGCGCCGCAGATTTTCCTGAACCTCCTCGACAACGCCTGGAAGCACGGCGCCGGCGAGATCACGGTGGAGATCGCGGCGAAAGACGGCCGCGCAGCGGTGCGGGTGTCGGATCAGGGCGAAGGCATCCCGCCCGGCGAGCTCGATCGCATCTTCCACCGCTTCTACCGCGTCGACCGCAGCCGCTCCCAAACCGTCCCCGGCGTAGGCCTCGGTCTGGCCATCGCGAAACACCTCGTATTGCTGCATGGCGGGACGATTCGCGCCTGGAACCGGCCGGGCGGCGGCGCGGCGTTCGAAGTCCGGCTGCCGTGATGGGATAGAATTCGCCGCCTCGAGGGGAGAAGAGGTGAATTTGTGGCGCTGTTTCGGTTAATTCCGCGTGAAGAGAAGTTTTTCGACGACTTCAAAGCGATGGCCGATCTGCTCCGGACCGGCGCCGCGATGCTGGAGGAGATGTTCGCCTCCGATCCGCCTCTGGTCGACAAGGCGCACGAGATCAAGGAAGTCGAGCACAAGTGCGACTTCCTCACCCACGAGATCATCCAGCGCCTGAACAAGACGTTCGTCACGCCGATCGATCGGGAGGACATCCACTCGATCGCCCGCGCGCTGGACGACGTGATGGACGCGATCGACGACGCGGCCGCGCTCCTGCCGCTGTATCGCATCCAGGTGATCCGCCCCGGCGCCCGCGAGCTGACGAAAGTGATCGTGCAGCAGACCGAGCAGGTGCGGAAGGCGATCGAGGCGCTGGAGAAACGGAACGGCGTGCTCGCGTTCGCGGTGGAGATCAACCGCCTGGAGAACGAGGCGGATCGCCATCACCAGAAGGCCGTCGGACAGCTGTTCGACGAGGAGCAGGACGCGATCACGGTCATGAAGTGGAAGGAGATCCTCGACGTGCTCGAAGATGCGACCGACCGCTGTGAGGACGTCGCCAATCTCGTGGAAAACGTCGTGGTGAAGCACGGCTGATGTCGACGAACTTCCTGATGGTGGCCGGGCTGGTCGCCGTCGCGCTCGCCTTCGACTACATCAACGGCTTTCACGACGCGGCGAACTCGATCGCCACGATCGTGTCGACGCGCGTGCTCTCGCCCGGGCAAGCCGTGATCTGGGCCGCGTTCTTCAACTTCGTGGCCGCATTCGGCTTCGGGACAGCAGTCGCGAAGACGATCGGCAAGGGCATGATCGAGCTGAGCGCGGTGACGTTCGGCGTGATCTTCGCCGGCTTGGCCGGGGCCATCATCTGGGACCTCATCACCTGGTACTTCGGCCTGCCGACGAGCTCCTCGCACGCGCTCATCGGCGGCTACGCCGGCGCGGCCGTCGCGCGGGCGATGTCGTTCAGCGTGATCATCCCGTCCGGCTGGACGAAGACGCTGATCTTCATCGTCGTCTCGCCGCTCATCGGCCTCTTCGCCGGCCTGATGCTGATGACCGGCACGTTCTGGCTCTTCCGCCGCGCGACGCCGCTCCGCGTCGACAAATGGTTCCGCCGCCTGCAGCTCGTCTCCGCGGCGCTGTTCAGCCTCAGCCACGGCGCGAACGACGCGCAGAAGACGATGGGCATCATCGCCGGCGTCCTGTTCACGGCCGGCTATCTGACGAAGTTCGAGATCCCGCTCTGGGTCGTTCTCGCCGCCCACGCCGCCATCGGCCTCGGCACTCTGGCCGGCGGCTGGCGCATCATCCATACGATGGGCTCGAAGATCACAAAGCTGCAGCCGGTGGGCGGATTCGCGGCCGAGACCGGCGCGGCGATCGCGATCTTCACGGCGACGAGCTTCGGCATCCCGGTGT
>JAFAVZ010000186.1 GCA_019242175.1 Acidobacteriota bacterium | reverse complement strand
CGATCTTCAGCGAGCTTGCGCAGGCGCAGAGTCGGGTCGTTCGGGATTTCCTGCTGCTGCCGCGTGGCGGCGTATCAGGTGGGGTGACGGGCGGCGGCTGTCATCCTGAGTCGCGAAGACGGGGAAGGATCCCCCGGCACGTGCGCTCATCGCTCGTGCCAGGAGATCCTTCGCCGTCTACGTGGCTCAGGATGACACCACGCGTCGTTCGGTGAGCGGGCGTCTCGCCCGCGACCGCCGGACGTCCTCGTCCGGCGGCAATGCGCCTGCGATCCGGGTAGGCCGCGGCACGGGGACGTGCCGCGGCACGCGGGCGGGACGCCCGCTCACCGGAATTTGGCGAGGCTTGCACAGGCGTGGAGTCGTTCGGGATTTCCCGCTGCTGCTGCGTGGCGGTGCATCAGGTGGCGCTGACGGGCCCTCAGGATGACACCGACGCGTCGTTTCGGTGAGCGGGCGTCTCGCCCGCGACCGCCGGACGTCCTCGTCCGGCGGCAATGCGCTTGCGATCCGGATAGGCCGCGGCACGGGGACGTGCCGCGGCACGCGGGCGGGACGCCCGCTCACCGGAATTCGGCGAGTTTGCGTAAGCGGAGCGTTGGGTTATTCGCGATGTCCTGTTGCAGCCAGCCGAGGTGGCCGGCGCCGTAGAGGACGAGGATGCGTTCCTTTGGCGACTCCACGAGGCCGACGATGTTGCTGTAGATGCGGATGTTCCGTTTGTACCACTCGGCCACGAGGTCGGCGCCGGCCCAGTCCCAGGGCTCGCCGATCGCGGCCTGGCGATAGTAGAAGCCGAGGTCGCGCGCCGCGTGCTCGTCGGAGTTCATGAAGAAGAGCGTCTCGAGCACAGTGTGGCTGGCGAGGTACGCGTCCTGCGTCTTCACCATCTCGCCGATCTCGCCCATCAGCGCGTCGAGCTCCTTCGACTTCCCGTTCGCCTTCCCGTAGCCGATCAGCCGCGGATACGGGAACTCGCCATCGACGTCGACCGGATAGATCGTCTTGTGGCCCATGATCTTCGCCAGGCGGAAGCCGATCTGCTCGATCTCGTTGCGCGTCAGCTCGCGTTTTCCGTCGACATACTCGGCGTACTGCTTCTGCCGCCGATCGCTGTCGACGGTCGACTCGATCGCGATCTTCGTCGGCTGGAACTTCTTCAGCACGTCCATCAGCTGCGCAATCTGGTGTTGCCGCTTCGGCGTCAGCACGTCGTCTGCCTTCTGGTTGAAGATGTCCAGCCCCGGGTTGTCCATGTGATAGCTGCCCAGGACGAGCACCTCGGCCTTCTCCTGCTGCGCGTGCGCCGCGCCCGCGATTCCGGCGGCCAACATCACGGCCGCGGCCAACGTCACTACTCGCATCATCGATCCTCCGGTGGTGGATATACGGCGCGAGCGGGAAAGGTTGCCCGGCGACGCGTTCGCGGCTATCGTCCTCCGCCATGTCGCGAGTCGTCGTTCGTTCGTTTTCCGTCTCTCTCGATGGTTTCGGCGCCGGTCCCGATCAGAATCTCGAGCATCCGCTCGGCGTGAACGGCCACGAGATGTTCCAGTGGTTCATGAGCACGCGCACCTGGAACCAGATGCAGGGCAAGGAAGGCGGCGAGACCGGCCCCGAAGACGACTTCGCCGCGCGAGGCTTCGAAAACCTCGGCGCCTGGATTCTCGGCCGCAACATGTTCGGACCGGTCCGCGGCCCGTGGCCGGATGACTCGTGGAAAGGCTGGTGGGGCGAGGAGCCGCCATACCACACGCCGGTGTTCGTGCTGACGAACTACGAACGCGAGCCGCTGGTGATGCAAGGCGGCACCGAGTTCCGCTTCATCACCGGCGGGATCGAAGAAGCGCTCGCGCAGGCGAAGGCAGCGGCGGGGGAGAAAGACGTCCGCATCGGAGGCGGCGTCGCGACGATCCGCCAGTACCTCGCCGCCGGGTTGATCGACGAGTTGCACCTCGCGATCTCCCCGGCGTTGCTCGGCCGCGGCGAGCATCTCCTGCACGGCCTCGACCTGCGCGCGCTCGGCTACGAGTGCGTGCAGCACGTGGCCGGAACGCGCGCCGTCGCCCACGTCGTGCTGCGCAAGACTACGCCGTCGTGACGGTGCCGATCGCGACGAGCAGATCCTCGAGCTGATAGGGTTTCATCAGCGACAGGATGCGCGCCTCGTTGCCGGCCAGTCCGAGCTCGACGTGGCCGGTCGAGAGCACGACGGGCAGGCCGGTGTGCTCCGCGCGCAGCGTCGCGACGAGATCCACGCCATTGCCGTCCGGCAGGTTGACGTCGATGATCGCGACCTGCGGCTGCGTGCGCCGCGCTGCCTCGCAGGCATCCTTCCCCGCGCGCACCCAGGTCGTCTCGAATCCCTCGGATTTCAGCAGCTCTTCGAGGCCGAGGCCGACCGAGAAATCGTCTTCGACGAGGAGAACGCGCTTCACCGTCGGCGTCGCCTCGGGCAGCAGCTCCAACGGCATTGCCGGAGCCTCGGTCGCGGGTACATAGAGATGGAACGCGCTGCCGCCGCCGACGCGATTCTCCGCCGTCAGCGAGCCGCCCATGCCTTCCATCAAACGCCGCGCGATGGCCAGGCCGAGGCCGGTGCCGTTCCGCTTCGTGGTGAAGAGCGGCTCGAAGATCTTGTCCAGCGTCTGGGGCGGAATGCCCGGGCCGTCGTCGAGCACGGAGACGCACACCTCGTGATCGACCAGCGCGACGTCGACGTGGATGGTGCCGGCGCCCGCGATCGCATCGCGCGCGTTGAAGACGAGGTTCGTGATCACCTGCTCCAGATGCTCGCGGTCGCCGCGCAGGTAACGCACGGACGGATCGAGCGAGCTGCTGAGCGCGATCGAGGACGGCAGCGCCGCGACGAGCTGGCCGAGGACGCTCGGCAGCCAGCTGCGGACGTCGATGGCGAAGAGCTGCGCCTCCTTCGGATTCGCGAAGCGGAGAATCTCCTGCGACGCGCGTTTGCCGCGGCTGATGGCGCGCGTGACGTGGCCGATCGAGTCGCTCACGACCTTCGTCTGCGGCGCATTGCGCGCGATCACTTCGACGAACGGCTGGATGCCCATCAGCACGTTGTTGAACTCGTGCGCGAGCGACGCCGCGACCTGGCCGAGGCTGCTCATGCGCTTCGCTTCTTCCAGCTTGCGGGCGAACGTGCGTTGCTCCGTGACGTCGCGGGCCATGCCGATCGTCCCGGCGACGGAGCCGTCGACGCAACGCGGCTGCGAGGACACGTCGAGGATCACCGTCGCGCCGGAGCGGGCGATGAGCTCGTACTCGCGGATGATGCGGTCTTCGAGATGCTCGTGCGTCGAGCTCGACGCATGCGGCTTGAACAGCTCCGTGAACGGGCGGCCGATCCACTCTTCGATGCGGAAGCCGGTGCTCCGTTCGAAGCTGCGGCTGAGCGACACGAAGCGGCCGTCGCGATCGAGCGTGTAGAGGATGTCGCTGACGTCCTCGACGAGCTCGCGGTACCGCTGCTCCGAGGCTTCCAGCTCTTCGCGGGCGTGGACGCTTTCCGTGATGTCGGCGGCGGTGCCGATGACGATCTTCTCGCCGTCGACCGTCACTTCGTTCTGGTAGAACGCGAGGTGGACGAGCGAGCCGTCGCGACGCCGCACGCGTGCGACGTTCGGCCCGCCGGCGATCGAGCCGAGGGGCTGATCTTCGTCGTGGAGGAGCGACAGGACGTCGATGGTCATCAGCTCGTCTACGCTGTAGCCGAGCATCTTCGCGCCGGTGTCGTTGATGTACGTGAGGCGGCCGTCGGCGATCATGTAGACCGAAACCACCGACTGTTCCACGATCCAGCGGAACTTCGCCTCGGCCGCCGCGCGCAAACGCTCGGCCTCGCGCATGGACGTGATGTCGAGCAACGCGCCGATCATGCGGCGCTCGCCGTTCGGCGCGATCACGTTGTGGCCGCGGTCGAGGAGGATGCGATAGCCGCTGCCGTTCGCGTTCCGCAGCCGGTATTCGTGCTGCCACGACGGCGTCGCTTCTTCGACCGCGCGCCGCCCGTGCTCGCGCACGCATTCGCGGTCGTCGGGATGGACGAGCTCGAGCCACTTATCGACGAACGTCTCCACTTCCGGCGTGCTGCCGAACATCTGGCGGTACGCGTCGTTCGTCCAGAACTCGTTCTGTTCCGGTGACCACTCCCAGATCGCCTCGTGCGTCCCGGACGCAAGCAACTGCAGCCGCGCCTCGCGAACGCGCAACTCTTCCTCGTCGCGCACGCGGTCGGTGATGTCGCGCGCGATCACCTGCACGGCATTGCGGCTGCCATAGAGCAGCGGCAGCGCCGCGACTTCGACGTGTTGCAGCGACCCGTCGATGCGGCGGAAACGCTCGCGCATGTACGGCACGCTCTCGCCGTTGCTCAGTCGCTGCAGCCGTTCTTCCACGAGCGCGTGGTTCAGGGGATCGATGATGTCGAAGACGCTCTTGCCGAGGATCTCTTTTTCGTTCTTCGCGCCGAGGAGCTGGACGAAGGCCTGGTTGACGTAGACGTACGTTCCGTCGACGTGGACGCCGATGCAGTCCGGCGACAGCTCGACCATCCGCCGGAAGTTTTCCTGACTCTCCCGCGAAATCGCCTCGGCCTCCCGCTCGCGCGTGATGTCGACCATCACGCCGAAAAGCTCGACCGGCTGGCCGTCGACGACGTGGACGTTCACGTAATCGCGAATCCACACGATGCGTCCGTCGGCGGCGACCATACGGTAGACCAGCTCGTGATCGCGGCAGGCGAGGGTCTCGTTATGGCAGAGTCCGGCGACGCCGCGGTCCTGGGGATGGATGTGCTCGACCCAGAAATTCGGCTCATCGAGCCAGCGCTGCGCGGGGTACCCGAGGATCTTCTCGGCGGCTGGATTGATGTACGTGAAGCTGAAAGTCGAGGCGCTCGCGGACCAGGCGATGGCCGGAAGAGCGTCGAGAATGCGCGTTCTGCGGGCGTCTAGATTCGGCATGTTATTTGGGTTGAACCGGGTCGCTAGAACAGGCCGAACGCCATCTTATTCCAAGGTACGTCTTGGCGCATATCATGAATTCAATTTTTAGTGTATTAAAGCCGAGGAGGTCGGATATGCCATACGTAGCTTTGGAGTGGGATCACAAGATCGGTCGGCCTTTCATGCAGTGGCTCGTGGTGAAGTGCAAGAGCGTGGGGACGAAGTTCGGCGGGCCGCAGGCGATGCCGCCACGGCGCGACATCGCGTACTTCGTGGACCCCCAGACCGCCGAACGCGATGCGAAGGCGTTCGCCGAGTACAAGACGCGCGAGGCGGACGGAAAGCTCGCGGACGCGCTCGGCCAATCGGAGGCTTACAGCAAACGCCACGCGGCGTTCGCCTGGGATCACAACATCTTCAACCCCGTCGTGCAGTGGGCCGTCCTGGAATGGAACGGCGAGAACCCGGAAGGGGAGAGCGTCCGCGAAGACGTGGCGTACTTCCTCGATCCGGAAACCGGAGAAGCGGACGCGCGCGCGTTCCGCGTGATCCGCGACCGGCTGATGACCGGGGAGCAGTCGGCGGTGGCGTGATGTAGGGCCGGCTCTCCAGCCGGCCCAGCGAAGAAGGATGCGGCGGGCATCGCCCGCCGCGACGTTGCCATGGGGCCGGCTGGAGAGCCGGCCCTACATTTCCCCTGCGCCGGTGTCTCTGAGGATGCGCGACGTGTCGCGACATCCAGCATTCCGGAGAAACCTTGCCGCGTTCGATTCTGGGATCCGAAACGCGTAGTCCTGCATTGACTGTCGAGGCAAAGCCCTCATCGCCTCGGCAGAAGACGGGTTTGTCTCCGGCGCAGATCGCCCAGCGCCTGCGCCAGAGACGCTCCCCGCGCTACGTCGAAGCGGTGGCGCGCCTAGACGCCGGTTCCCATCAGCACAATCCGGCGGTGCTTCACGCACTGCTCGAGGCGATCACTGCCGAGTTTTCCGAGCTTGGGATCGAGGAGCGACCGCTGGGGCTTCTCGCGCGATGCCGGCTCGGCGCACCCTACGACGTCCACATCTGCGACCTCGGCGGCAACATCTTGGAGCACTACGAGCGATGGCGCAGCCTGCCGCCGTTGTTCGAGCGTGGGCGCGTGCTCGCCGGGCACGGCGCCTA
>JAFAVZ010000173.1 GCA_019242175.1 Acidobacteriota bacterium | reverse complement strand
TCCCGACGCTGATCGTCTGCCTCCTCGGCAACGGCAGCGCCCTCGTCAACGCCTACTTCCTGCTGCTCATCCTCTGCTCCGGCGTCTTCACGTACTTTTTTCTGCGGCCGCGCGTGGAGCATTGGGCGGCGGCGCTGGCGGGCGGGATCGGATTCGCGCTGTCGGGCACCGTGATCCAGACCGTGCCCTACGTGGTCGGGCATCCGATCGCGCTCTTCTCGTTGCCGCTGATCGTGACCGCGCGATTGATCGATCAACCGAATGCCCGACGCGCGGCGCAGCTCGCGCTCGTGTTTGCGTTCGTCGCGACGGCGACGTTTCCGCCGGCGTTGCTGATGACCTTCGGCTCGTGCGTGATCTACACGGCGTTCGCCACGCGCGACCGCCGCACGTGGGGCTGGTTCGCAGCCGGCGCGGCGATCTCGCTGATGCTCGTCGCTTTTCTGTACATCCCGGCGAAGCTCGTGATGGACGAGGCGTCGCACATCAGCGAGTACTACAAACACGGCGCGGAGCTGAAGATGGATCCGCACCGGCTGCTGCAGATCCTGTCGCCGACGATCATGGGCGGCGTGGATGTCTATCGGAATCCGGCGATCGGTCCGCCGACGGGACACCAGTTCTACTACGTCGGGATCGCGGTGTTGCTGCTCGCCGGCATCGGCTCGCTCGCGCGGCCCGCGCAGAAAGCGCGCGCGTTGCAGCTCACGGCGATCCTCTGCTCGATTCTCGGGACGATGAAGGCCGTCGGCCTGCCGCCGCTGCAGTGGATCCAGTACGTCCCGTTCCTGCGCAACTTTCATTACGCGGCTTACGCCGGCATCGCCGTCGCGTGGTGCGCCGTGATGCTCGCCGCCCTCGGCGTCGACGCGTTGCTCGCCGGCCGTGCGAAGCGTTGGCAGATCGCCATCTCCGCCATCTCCCTCGCCGGCGTGCTCGCCGCCATGCGCCTCGGCGCATATCTCGTCCACGCGGAGCGCATCCCGAACTACTTCCGTTGGGAGCATGACCTTCACCTGCTCGCGCTCTTCCTCGTGCTCGCCGCGACGTTCGCCTGGTTCGCGGGCCGGCGGCCGGCGGTCGCGTTGCTGATCGCGGTCGTCGCGGCGGAAGGGATGACGTACGCGATGTGGCCGCGTCCGCGGCGTTGGGATCTGTGGAACCACCCGCCGCAATACGTCGAGATCATGCGCCGGCGGAACACCGGCAACCGCGTTTTGCCGTTGCCGATCTTTCCGGCGAACACCGAGTCGGTTTACGGCATCCCGACGCTGGACGTCATCCTCACCGCCTCGACGCGCGTCTTCGAGGTCTATCGCGACTACTTCGGCCCGATCGACTCGCCTCTGTTGCGGGACAGCAGAAGAATTCCGCCGGAGCGCGTGCTCGACGCGGCGAACGTCGAATACCTGACGATCTGGGTCGGGCAGCCGCAACTCCTCGCAGAGGCGAAGGCGCGGGGATACGAGACGCTCTACAACGATGCGTACGTGCAGCTCATGCGGCGCAATACGGAGCCACGCTACTGGTTCACCTCGCGCTACGAAGTCGTGCCAAACGCGTTGCCGCTTCTGCCCCAACGTCCCGCAGGCGAGGTCTTCCTCGATCGCACGCCGTCCTTCGCGTCGTCTGATGGCGCGCCGGCAGCGCCGAAGCTGACGAAGTTCGGTCTGAACGAGTTGGAGTTGACGATCGACGCGCCGCGCGCCGGATTGCTCGTCTGTTCGGAGAGCAACATGAACGGCTGGCGCGCGACCATCGACGGCCGGCCGACGCCGATCCTCGCCGCGAACTACGCATTCCGCGCCGTGGAAGTGCCGACCGGACGCCACATCATCCGCCTCGCCTACCGCCCGCCCGGCTTCCGCCTCGGCCTCTTCATCGCGCTGTTGGGTGCGGTGCTTTGTGCCGTCCTGCTCCGCGCTTCGTCCTCGCAAGTGGCTACTTCGCATCGCGAGACCGCGTAGTCGCGTCTTCGCTCTCACGCAGCCCGTCGAGCCGCCGTATCTAGCGGCATGAAACACACACTCCTCGCCCTCGCTCTTTCCACGCTTTGCAGCACCGCGCTCTTCGCCCAACACAGTCCCGGGCCCGTGGCGGTCGTCGAACCGGGAGACGGCGCGCCGGTCGGAGGGGGCGGCGGCGGTTCGGCGAACGCCAACGTCACGTATCACGGCGGCCCGGTGATGGCGTACGCGAAGGTCGTCTACATCTTCTGGGGCAACACCGGCTACAACGCGGAGCTGCAGGGCTATCGCGACTTCTACGGCGGCATGACCGAGCACATGGCGATGCTGGGTCAGTACAACGCACCGCAGGCCTCGCTCACCGGCAGCCAGGCAGACGTCGTCGATCCGAGCGAGCCGCCGCTCACGGTCAGCGACGCCGACGTGCGGGCGAAGATCGCGCAGTACTTCGCCGGCCAATACGACGCCAACACGATCTACGTCGTCATCCTCGGCCAGGGCCACGACGCCACCGATCCCCTCGGTCGCTCCTCGTGCTCCTCGTGGTGCGCTTACCAGTACCGCACGACGATGGACGGCGTGACGGTGAAGTACGTCGTGGTTCCCTACCTCACCGCGACGAGCTGTCCGTCTTGCGCCGTCGCGTCCGGCACGACGCAGGGATCGCCGGCCCAGATCGCCGAGGTTTCGGTCATTCATGAGGTGCATGAGGTGATGACCGACCCGACGCATCAGGGCTGGTACGACGCGTCAGGCTGGAAGATCAGCGACAAGTGCTCGCCCGCGGTCAGCGCGAGCAACGTGTTCTCGTATCGCATCCCGGCCGGACCGAACGACACGCCGTACTACCACCCGGGCTACACGTTCTTCTTCCAGAAAACCTGGTCGAACTCGGCTCACGGCTGCGTGCAGTAGCCGTGTAAATGCAAGAGGGCGACGCGAAGCGGCGCAGCTCCGTATTCGAGGGTCATGAGAATAGCCCTTCTCGTGACCCTCGCCCTCTCTCTTCCGCTCGCCGCGCAAACGCCCGATCTGACCCAGCCCGGCTCCTGGAGCCGCGTGCTCGTGCCGTTGCCGCCGGCCTCGACGCCCGGGGCGAACGACTCGCTCTGGCTCACCGACGTTCGCGCGCTCATCTCCGCCTCGGCCGCGCCGCCGCTCGTGGAGACGCCGTGCGGACCGGTCGAAGATCCGTGCATCCGTCCCATCCTCAACCAGAGCTTCCACCCGCTCGGCGACCTCATCAAGGCGACCGCCGGGCCGCAGTTCGTGTACATCGGGAAAGCGGACGCGGACAAGCTCACGATGACGACGCAGGTGCGGAACACGCGGGAGAGCCTGCTCACCGCCGGAGCGTTCCTCCCGATGGCGCGCGACGCCGCGTTCTCCCCGAACGGCTTCGCGCTCATCTCCGTTTCGACATGGGGACCGTTCCGCGCGACGCTGCGCATCTACGACGCGAGCGCCATCAACGACCGCGACGTCGAGCTCGCGTTGTACGACGAGATCTCAGACAGCCGCGAGCCGTTCCTTCGCCAGACGGTGCGCTTGCGCCTGGTGGACACCCAAGAGCACGTGACGCCCGCGCTGCTGCCGCGCTATCCGGCGATGGCGCAGCTCGATCTCGATCCGCTCGTTCCCGAGAGCATCCGCGCGGTGCGGATGACCGTGCGCCCGGTCGGCGCGCCGCAGCCGGCGATGCAGTTGTGGGGATTCGCCAGCATCACGAACAACTCGACGAGCCACGTGAGCGTCATCGCGCCGTGACGACCGTGTCGAAGCCGGCCTTCCGCAGTTGCTCGCTGGCGTTGCTCGCGGCGCGGCGCGTCGGGAACGGACCGACGCTGACGAGCGTCAACCCACGGCTCAGGACCGTGCGCACTTTCTGCCCGAGGGCGGAGATGCGGCGCGTGAGCTGGCGGGCGTTCGAGGCCTCGCGGAACGCGCCGACCTGCACGAAGTAGGTGCCTCCGTTGGCGACTGTCGTCGGCGTAGCAGCACGCGCGCCGACGACGATCGCCGGGATGCGCGCCGCCTCGAGCTTCGCTGCCTCCCGTTCCGCAATTTCCGAAGACGCGTACGGACCGACACTCACGATCTGCAACGCGCCGCTGCGCGTCACCTCGGGTTGATAGCCGAGGTGCTGGAGACGCGCTCGCGCTTCTGCGGCGTTCTCGGCGAGGCGATACGCGCCGACTTGCACGCGCCACGCGCCGCCGGTGCTCGTCGTCGGCACAGGCGCGGGTTGCGGCGCGGGACGCGGCGTCGGTTGCGGCTCCGCAGCCGCGGAGACTTGCGTCGGACGGGGCGTGGCGACGGCGGTGCCGAGCGTGACGTCGCGCAGCATCGTCGGCTCGGCGGGCAACGTGATCGTGGTGGATCCATTGCGTGCCGTCAGCGTGAACGTTCCCGCCGGTAGTGAACGGAAGACGAAGTGGCCTTCGGCGTCCGTCGCCGCGGTGCGGCCGATCTCCGGAATGCGCACTTCCGTGGCGCCCGGCGCGGTGCCGGCGACGCTGCGCAAAGCGCGCACCTCGAAGCCCACCGTCTGAGGCCGATCCGGCGCCGCCTCGGCCGTCCTTTCGCCCTCGCCGACCATCGTGTAGCCGGGCGGGAGCGACTCCGGCGCGATCGTGACTTTGTAGGCGCCGGGCGGCGTCGAGAGGGCGAAGCCGCCGTCGGAATCGGTCGTCGCGGTGAAGGCCTTGCCGTTCTCCAACGCGGCGGAGACGACGACGCCGGCGATGCCGAGATTGGCGTCGGAGAGGACGCGGCCGGCGATGCGGGCCGGCGTCCAAACGAGGCCGAAGTCGACCTTCGCCGCCCCTTCGACTTCCGCGCGCGACGGCGTCGTGAAGAACGCCGGCGCATCGGCCGGAAGCTGCGCCGCGACGCGATGCGGGCCGGGCGGGACGTCGCGGAAAACGTAGCGGCCGGTCTTGTCGGTACGCACGGTGCGCGCGGCGTCGAGCGCGACGGTGATGTCCGCGAGCGGTTGCGCGTCGGCGCCGCGCGTGCCGGTCATCGAAGGATCGAGGAACACGACGCCTTCGATCACGCTGCTGCGCTGGAGAAAACGCGGCACGCCGTCGAAGCGTTGGCGCAGGCCGAGCTCGTACGCGGTTTGCGTCGAGGTCAGTCCCGGCGTTCCGGTGCGCCACCACGTGTACGACGCGTACAAATCCGTCGCGGTGAAGAGGCGGCGGCTGTACGTGAGCGTCGCGAGCGCGGAGTCGAGCGTGCGCGAGACGCCTTCGATCCGGTCGTAGACGGCATGGAGGCGGATCTGGTCGCGCGCGCCGAACGTCAGCAGCGACGCGTCGAGGCCGGCCTGGCGGCGGCGCGGCGTGAGATCGACGGTGACGCCTTCGATGAAACCGAGGTTGATGAGCGCCGCGTTGTCGCGGAGGACGCGGGCGAGGTCTTCCGGCGTGTGCACGGAGATGCCGAGTCGCAGGAGCGCGAGCTCCAGACCCGGCTGGGAACGAAAGATCAGCTCCAGCGTCGGCGCCTCGCGTTGGCGCTCCGCCCAGGCGTTGAGGCGCAGCGGCCCGATCGTGCCGCGCACGGCCAGACGCAACGTGTCGCCGCGGCGCGCGGTGTTCGTGGTGTCGAGCAAGCGATACGTGGCGGACGCGCCGAACGACGGAAGGTCGAACGAGAGGCCGGCCGGGATGCCGATCGTGCGCAGCGACGTACCGTCGCGGCGGACGATGCTAGCGTCGGCGCCGCCGAGGGCGGTGAGCTCTTTCGTGAGGGCGTAACGGAGGGCGAGGTTCGTGACGCCGACGGTCTGGCCGAAGCCGGCGAAGTTCGTCCGATCGAACGTCGCGTAGGAATCGACAGTGAGGCGCTTGCTCGCGCGGCCGCTCCAATCGAGCTCGCCGTGCGTGCCCGGGATGTCGGCGAGGGCGAGCGTCGGAAAGTCCTCCGGCTTGTACCAGGCGCGCGCGCGGAGCATCGCATCCGGCGAGTCGTACCGCGCCAGGACCGACGCTGCCGGCGCCGGCCCGAAGCCGAGCTCGCCGCGCGTGAAGAGGGCGTCAGACGGCTGGTATTCGGCGGCGATCGTCCCCACCACGCCTCGCCGCGCCGCCGTCCCCTCCGGCTCGGAGAAGAAGCCGTACACGGACGGGATCCAACGCAGGTCGCCCTGACCGAGCGCGTAGCTCGCGCCAGCGACCCAACGCCGATCGGCGGGCAGGAAGAGATCCTCGTAAAGACTCGACGCCGCGTAGCCGCCGTGGAGCTCCAGCGGGCCCTGGCGCAGATGGAGCCCGCGCAGTTGCGTCGAACGGATCGTGAGCGGGGAGAGGTCGACCTGGTCGTCGAGAAAGATCATCTCCCGCCCCGGCGTCGTGACGCGGTAGAAGACTGAAGGGAAGGCGTCGCGGCTGGGGCGGCCGAACGTGTCGCGCAGATAGTGCACGTTCATCGCGTGGATCTGCGATCGGCGGTCGCCGTCGGTGCGGAAGACGTCGAAGACGTTCTGGAACTGGCCGGCGCTGCTGGAGTAGCGCGACTCGGCCCGGGCGATCGTGCCGCCGCGCGTCACGGCCGCGGGAACCACGGCCTTCTGCGGCGCGCCGACCGTCACGACGTAGCTCTTCGTGCCGGTGGCGGTGACGGCGATGACCTGCGTCGTCCCGGCCGCGTGGCCCGTCACGGAAACGACGCCCGGCCGGGTGACCGTGGCGTCGGCGATGTTCGGATCGATCGCGTATGCGGCGGTCGCTCCGGGGATCTCGATGGTTTGGGTTTCGTCGACCCGAAGCGTCGAGCGCTCCGGATCCTGAGCCAGGGCCACGGCCGCCAAAAGGAAAAAGCAGGCGGCCGCGAAGACTCGGATCACCTGACGTCGAACTCGGCGCCTGACGTCACGGTCTTGTTGTTCTGCAGAACATACGTCACGAGCGCGCGATAGTGCCCAGCCTGGAGCTCTCCGCCGTATTCAGCGCTCATGTCGAGTTTCTCGCCCGGGAGCAAACGACGCGGCGTCATGGCCTGTTTCGCGACGAGCGTTCCCGCGGAATTGAGGATAGCAAGCATTCCCTGGGCCAGGACGGGCTCGCTACCGCCATTCGCCAGCTGCTGGCCGACGTTCAGGTTCGTCGTCGCCGTCGGCGCATGCACCACGAGCGGGCTGGCCTCGGCCGTCCCGTTGTCGGAAAGCGCGAACGTCAGGAGGGTGCCGAGGGAGGCCGTGACCTGCGTGCCGTTGCGCTGGAGCTTCGTGGTTCCCTGGAAGAGCGCGACCACCGCGCGGGCCGCCGGCTGGGGCGGAAGCGTGACCGTGACTTCGACGGTGCGCTTCTCTCCCGGCGCGACGTTGAGGCTCTTCGGCGAGAAGACGGCCGTGGCCGCCACGCTGCCGGGAAGCTCGCCGGCGTTGACGAACGTCCGCTTGCCGTTCTTCACCACGACGTCCCGCGCCACCATGTCGAAGGAGAGCGGCACGCTGCTGCCGTTCAGGATGGTCATCGACTGCGTCGTGCTCTGGCCCGCGACGCCCTTCAGCATCACGACCGCCGGCGAAACGGAGAGCGTCCCCGGATCGGCGTGGACGTTCCGGGCGGCGAGCAGGGCGAGCGCGAAAAGGATGATCGTCTTCTTCATGGTTTTCGTGGTCCTTCAGTCCGTCGTCACTTCCCAGGTGATCGCCGCCGTGAGCGGCCCTTCCGCCACCGTGGTCGGCACTTCGATCTCGAGCGTGTGGAACGTCACGGAACCGACTGGCGCATGTGCGTCGACCACGAGCGGCGCGGCAGTGAGCTGCCGCCCGTCGAGGCGATACGTCGCCCGCCCGTCCCAGGAGTCGAGGTGCACCGAGATCGCCGCCGTCCCGCCCGCCACTCCCCCCGCCCGCACCACCCGCACCCCGATCCGGCGGCGCTTCCGGATCACCTTCTCCTTCGATCCCGCCATTCGCGAGACCTGCTTCAAGTCGAGCCACGCATCGTTGCCCGCGGGGAGCATCGATCCGTCGCCCGACTCGCCCTCCACGAACGCGATCGAGAGGGAGTCGTCGACGACCGTCTGCGCCGGCTTCGTCTCCGTGCGTTCCGCCGCCGCTCCGGAGAGCGTGGCGGCCATCGCCAGGATCAGAGCCATTGCGCGTCTTGCCATCATTTGCTTGACCACTCCGGAGCCGGTGCCGGAGGGCGTCGCCGCCCTCCGGTCACCGGCACAATCCGAGTTGAACAGGGGGATGTCAGTTCGAAGTGGCCGTGAAGTCGATCGAGTTGTCGATCGGGGCCGCGTCGGCCGAGTCGGCGACGACGATGTCCCACGCGTAGGAGCCGGTGGAGCCCCAGGTGCCGGTGGAGGTCAGCGTGGTCGGCGTGCTATCGCTGAGCGTGCTGCCGTTGAGCTTCCACACGATGCCCGCGGCCGGAGCGGCGCTGAGCTGCGCGGTGAGCGTGTAGTCCTCGCTGACGAGGTTGGCCTTGTCGGCCTTCACGCCGACCGTCGAGGACAGCGTCCAGTTGGAGGCGCCGCGGGCCAGGGTGAAGCCGGTCGGGGCGGAGCCGAACTTGCTGATGCTGCCGAGGGTGGAGGTGGCGGCCGCCGTGCCCATGCCGCTCGTGACGCCGCCGGCGGATTCGATCGTGAGATTGACCGAGCTCTCGACGGTGCCCGTGACGGTGAGGGTGCCCGTGGCCTGGGGGTTGGTGGCGGCGGAAGCGAGACCGGCGAACGCGAACGTGACGACTGCGACAGCGAGAACCTTCTTCATTTTTTCTTCTCTCCGAATTTGTTTTGTTTGCTGCTTTCGTGAGAGGAGTCGAGGAAGGCCCCCCGAAAAATACAACACCATTCAGATTTTTTCTGGAAGGCGAATCAGACGCCTTCGGACTCATCTTCAGGCCGGGGAATGGGACCCTCGCGCGACAAGTTGTTGGCATCCGCACGCGGGGTGGGGTATCTTCCCCCTCCCACGAGCTTCCAGGCCCTTAGCTCAGTTGGTTAGAGCGCCACCTTGACACGGTGGAGGTCAGCGGTTCGAGTCCGCTAGGGCCTACCAAACGCGATCCTCTTTCACGCCGCCTTCGGGCGGCGTTTTTCGTTTGGGGCCTTCGGGGTAGGGAACGCGCGGCGCCGGACACCCCTCCAACGTGTCCACCACTTACGAGAACCTCCTCAGCGGCATCAATAACCTCACCAAGATCGACTGGGACAGCGACACGCCGCAGTCCACCCTCCTCGGCCAGCGCTTTCTCGCGCATTGCCGGAAAGAGAATTTCGACCCCGGGCAGGATCTCGCGGCCGTGGCCGAGGAGTGGCACGACTTCCTCGGGGCCGCCGGATGGGGCTGGGATCTCAACTTCGCCTGCGAGACGTATCCGTATGCGACTCGTCTCCTCGACGGAGTCCGGCTGCGCGGCGACTGCGGCTATCCGGCTTACGCCTTCGCGCTGTTGTTGAACGCGCCGCATCCGTGGGGCTTCGGGCTCGGCGGCGCGACCGTCGAACGCTACGACGGTCACCATCACGAAGGCTTCATCGCCACCCACAACGGCACGATCTTCGGCCTCGGCGGCAACCTGACCCGTCCGAACGGCGGCGTGCTGCAGGGGTTCTACCTCTGGGACAACCACAAAGTCGTCGCGCACGGCGGCCACTACTACGACGTGAGCTACCGCCGCGACTTCAACGCGCTCGGAAACCTCGCGCCGGCGTCGCTGCAGGTGACGCGCGAGAACGTTCGCCTGCGCGATCTGGCGAACTACGATCCGAAGAGCCCGTGGGGCTTCACGCTCGGCTGGGGCCTGCCCCGCCTGGCGATGCTCAAGCTGAGCGACGTGGCGACGAACAACTCGCACGGGATCACCGTGTTCCGGGCGACGAACGTCGGGAACGGGGCGCTGACCGGGTACTACATCCAGTGGGAGGAGTACTGGGGCTGGCGCGGGAGCTCGCAACGGGCGAACTACTACGGGCCGTACACGCAGAATCCGTTGGTGCGCTGAGGCCTCAATCCCATCCGTACCGCCGAAACGTCAGGTTCAGGCGCGGCGCGCGGCACCGATCGTCGCGCAGCAGCGCATGCTCGTACAGTTCCTGACATCCCTCGCCCATGAATAGCAGGCTGCCGGAAGCCAGCCGGATGGAAAACTCCTCCACGGGATTCTCGAGCCGGCGGAACGCGAACTCCCGTTCGGCGCCGAGGCTGAGGGAGGCGATGGTTGCGGTGGAGCCGTAGGCGGGGAGATCGGAGTGGAAGTCGGAGCCGTCGAAGCCATCCTCGTAATAGATGCAGCGGGCGAGCGGAAAACGGATCCCGCTCTGCGCGGTGATGCGGTCGCGCACGAGCTCGAGGGAGCGAGGAAATGTCGATCGCTGTCCCCACACCGCCGGCAGCGCATCGAACGAGACCAGCTCCGGGTCGGTGAAGAGGTAGCCACCCGTCTCGTTCAGGAACTCGGTGCCGTCGAACATCCGGACGCGTTTGTCCGCGACGTCGAATCCGGAGACGAGCTCGGAGAAGAGAGCATCGGCTTCCGCATCGCTGAGGAAGCCGGCCAGATAGTAGGCGTCGCACCGGAGCGGCAGCGGCGTTCTCGCCGGCTCTTTGCATGACGGCGCGGAGAGCATTTCCGTTTCGCGAGCCACGAGGTCCCATCCAGCGAGGAGATGCGCGCCCCGTTTCCGCACAGGACGTTCGCAGAACCGAATGGCGAATGCAACCAGCGCGACCCCGGCGTCAGGTCTTGCAGAAATAGGCAGCTCGGCGGCGGGTCGAAGCCGAGCTGCACCAAATTCAGTTTTTCTGTCCGAAGATGCCCCCGAGAATGGAGCCCAGGCCGCCGCTCAAACCGCCTCCGGCCGGGTTGAGCTCCTGGGGAAGACGGTTCGCGTCGAGCCCCTTCGTCTGCTTCATGCGGCCGAGGACGCCCATGACGATCGGAGCGAGCATCACCATCAGTTTCGCGACCTGCGCCGCGTCGAGGCCTGAGGCCTTCCCGACGCCCTCTTCCACGGAGCCGCGCCGCCCGCCGAAGATGTGGCCCAGGATGGCGCCGCCGATGCCGCTGAGCGCGCCGCCGCCGGCATTGCCTGCGCCGCCGAGGATGCCGCCGAGGTTGTCGAGAATGCTGCCGTCGTGTTGGTCCAATGCGCTCTCGAGTGCCGCCGCCCCTTCGGGCTGAGATGCGTTGTGGGCCAGACCGCCGAGGAGCGCCGGCAAAGCGAGGGCCACGGCGTTGGACGTCGTCGCGGAGTCGGTGCCGAGCGCGCCGCTCAGATGATCGATGGTCTCGGGGCCGAGAGCTTGGCGTACTGCGTCGAGGACGGAAGACATGATCGCCTCAGCGCGACAGCAGGTCCGCCCGGACCTGGCCATCGTTCTCCGCGCGCTCGTACGACGTTCCTGCGTTTCCGGCGTCCTGACGGATCTCGTTCACGATTCCTGATGAGCGCCCCATGCTTTCTCCTTTTCAAACGGACGACCGAGCCTTGTGCAAGAGCCTGGCCGGTGATCCGGTCCGCAGGCTCGCCGCATGCGACGTGCGACCGGTCGTGTGCTGCGGCCGCTGATGAACGCTGGCGGGTACCACGCGGCCGAACGCTTTGTAGCGCCGTCTGACGGATGGACGGCACTCCAGACTACAACCGCCGCCTGGCGCACCCACAGGAACGCCGCTCGCGAGGCGGCGCGCCGATCCGAGTGCCAAGCCGGAGAGCGCGCCGGGACGCTGCAGACGGCGGCTCGGGCGGTCTAGTCCAAGCTGGGCCGCCTCTGCCTCGACGCGAAGCTCGGCTGTCCGGAACTAGCGAGGCCGCACTCCTGTTAGAGTTATTTCGACAAATGCGCGCGCCGACCCTTTTCCTCTCTCTCTTCTTCGCCGCCCTCCCAGTGGTCGCGCAGTCCGGGAAGCTGATCGCCAAGCCGGACTACGGCGAGCCGAACGGTACTTTCCCGACATGGCAGGAGCGGGCGGTGGCGGAGCTCACGAACAGGGCGCGCGTCGAGCCGGCGACTGATCTCGCCGCCTGCCCGTCCGGCGCGTGTCTCGAGGCGGCGTGTTACTCCGCCGCCGCTCCGCTGTACTGGAACTACGACCTCAACCAGTCGGCGCGCTTCCACTCGCTGACGATGGGCAAGTTCCCGTTCTTCGCCCACGACACTCCGTGCACGCTCTTCTCCGACATCGACACGCGGTTTCCCGGCTCCTCCGACGGCTCCTTCGCCTCCTCGTGCAGCAGCAGCGGATCGACGTCCGCCGCGGCGCGGGTGAGCATGTTCGGCGCCTTCTACTCCGGGGAAAACGCGGCGGCCGGCCCCACCACGCCGCACTCGGTGTTCTACGGCTGGTTGTACGAGTCGGCCGGCACGAGCTCGTGCGGGTTCACGCTGATGAACGGCCACCGCTACAACATCCTGACGAACGGCGGCCCGGCCCTCGGCGTCGGCTACGCGCAGGTCAGCGGCTCGCCGTACGGCACCTACTGGACGCAGGACTTCGGCGGCTCCGCCTCCAACTCCAAGATCCCGTCCGGCTCTCACTGGACCGCGACCAATCACGTTCGCGATCCGATCTCCGGCGACAACAACATCGAGTTCTGGGCGAACTGGTACGAGCCCGCGGGCAGCGGGCCGACGACGGCGACCGTCGTGTTGGACAACGTTCCGACCACGATGACCCGAGCCCGCGGAACGGCGAAGAACGGCTCGTACCTCGCGACGGTGAACGGCGTTTCGACCGGCTGTCACACCTACTACTTCTCCTTCGTCGACTCCTCGCTCCAGCAGGTTCGCTACCCCACCACCGGCAGCCTCGGCTTCGGCGCGAGCTGCCCCGACTTCGACAACGGCAGCGGCGTCACCGCGCCTCCCACGCCGACGAGCGTGAATGCGGTCGCAACGTCGAGCACGCAAGTGCAGGTGACGTGGAACGCCTCGGCCGGCGCGACGTCCTACGAGATCTATCGACGCAATCCCGGCGGTGCGTTCGCGCTGCGCGGAACGTCGACCACGAACAGCTTCACCGACGCCGCGTCCGCGAACACGGCCTACCTCTATCGCGTGCGCGCCGTGAATGCCGGCGGCTCGTCCGGCGACTCCGCGGCCGACCTGGCCACGACGGTGATCTTCACCGATGACCCGCTGTCCGCGGGCGTGCTCATCAAGGCGACGCATCTCGCGCAGCTGCGAACGGCCGTGAATGCGGTGCGCGCGCAGGCGGGATTGAGCGCCGCGACGTTCACCGACACGACGTCCGCCGGCCTGGTCGTGAAGGCGATCCACATCACGGAGCTGCGCACCGCGCTCGATCAGGCCCGGGCCGCGCTCGGCCTGAGCACGGGCGGCTGGACCGACAGCTCACTCACCGGCGTCGTGATCAAGGCGGTTCACTTCCAGGAGATCCGGAATCGGGTCAAGTGAGCTGGCGATCCCAGGCGCTGCACGGAGTCACGGAATCAGCGGGCGCGTTCCGGGCGCCCGTTGCTGACGAGAAAGACGCCGTTCTTGCGACGATCGTCCGGAGTTGCACTCATAGAAGCCCCACAGGTTCCCTGCCGCTGGAACAACGACGAATGCCGTGATCGAACCCAAGTCCGACGGCGCGACGATCGCCCTCTCACTTCTCCGCGACGAACACCGCGGTCAGCGTCCACTCCTCCATCGCCCGCCCGGCATCGATCTCCGTGAACGTGAAATCCGTCGGACCCACGCGCGACGGGAACGGGTCGTTGAAATCGAGCGGTACCGAGGCGCGGTGCACGTAGTAGCGAACATGAGAGAAGTGACGAACGAGCAGAGAATGCCACTCCGTCACGTACAGGTTCGAGCGGTGGTAGGGGATCGCGTCGTTCATCGCCAGCGAGTGCGCGTCGACGATCGGGGGCACGGCGAGCAGAAACAGCGGCGCGGTACGGGAAGCGCTCGCAATCGCCGCCGCGGGGTCGAGCAGGTGCTCGAACACGTTCGACGACACGGCGAGATCGAATTGGCCGAGGGTGGTCGGGAGGGATTGGGCGTCGGCGACTTCGAAGGGGATCGTGGGGAAGCGGCGGCGCGCGTAGCGGACGTTGCGGCGGTCGAAGTCGATGCCGAGAATCGAAGAGGCGTGGGGGGCGAGGTGGGCGGTGCCGTAACCGGCGCCGCATCCGACGTCGAGCACCCGTTTCCCGGCGCAGAAGCCGGCGAAGAACTCGTAGATCGAAAGGTGTGCCTGATACAGATCATTCGGCACCTCGGGCGAGATGTTCTCCCCGAACAGCGTCAGCCCGGAGCGCAGCTTGCGCCAGCGGTTCCGGACTCGTTGCAGCGTGCGGGCACCGCCCGCTGCGTTAATCGGCCAAACCTTCATGAGGTTTCGCGTGCTCGCCAGCCTAGGCGAAAGGCGACATCCATCGTCACTACGGTTTCGGCGTGAGCCCCGGAATCGGCGGCATCGGCGGGGGCGTCATCGACGCCGGAGCCTGCGTCGTCGTCGCCATCTGGCCGTTCTTGATGAGCGGTCCGATGCGCATGCCGGCGATCGAGCCGTCCGGGTTGTAGTGGAGGCGCAGTTCCACGGGTGCGCCGTCGTACTTCGTCTCCATCGTCACCACGCGATAGATGCCGTCGGCGGAAGGGACGATGTCCGTGATGGAGCGATAGGTGCCGAACCGAGTGGCGATGGTCTTGCCGAGGTCGGCTAGCTTTTCGGCGTCGAGCTGGCGGGAGAGGTTCGCGTCGAAGCGTTTCGCCGCTTGCTCGTACTGCCCGGACGTGAACTCGGTGAGGAAGGCGCGGGACGAAGCCTCGAGCGCGGGATCGAGCTTCGCCGGCGTGACCGGGTCGAAGCGGACGGCGCCGATGCGGTCGGTCTCGTCGAACGAGATGCGGAAGAGCACCTGCGACTTCGTGTAACGGCAGGTCACCTCGACCGTGCGGAACGCTTCCTGGCGGTACTCGCGGGAGCCGACGATCGTCTGGAACCGGCCGGCGACGTCCTCGAGGAGCTTCTTCTGCTCGGCCATCACGTCGAGCGGGGCCGTGGCGGCCATGTCGTCGTTGAAGTCCTTCGTCGCCTGCTGGAGGCGGCCCATGGCGAAGTTCGTGACCAGCTCCCGGGCGGTGTTTTCGATGCCCGCGTGCATGCGGGAGGCGGGATTGCCGGCGGCGACGGCGAGAGTCAGGGCGAGAGAGGCGAGAATCGGCATGGCGGCCGATGATAACGGCGGCCCCCGACCGCGGCCTTCCCGCGAACGTAATCTGCGTCACGTTCGGCCCTGAAGGACATGGTAGGCTCGCGTCGGGCCAAACCTACCCTTACATCACCTTGAGCGCGCACGAATCGTTGCCGGGAGTGCCAGCATGCTCGACGAAATCCGCCATTCCATCTTCAGCCGCAAGGCCCTCATGGCCGCCGGCGTTTTCCTCCTCCTGTTCGGAGGCACCGCGGCGCACGCGATCTGCGTTCCGAACATCTACGTCCTGAACGCCGCGGCGCCGGCCTCGTCGAACTGGACGGACACCAGCGGCGCCGTCTGGTCGCCGAGCGGCGGCTTCCCCGGCTGCGCGCCGGGCGACGTCGCCCAGGCCACGAACGGCTCGGGCAAGACGCTCATCGTCAACAGCTCGATTCCGAACGCGATCATCGGTTTGAACCTCAGCTGCCCGAGCTGCACGATCGACGTCCAGCCCGGGGGCGCGCTCACGATCGCCGGCGGCGGCGCGATCCAGTCGACCGACATCCTGAAAGTGAGCGGCGGCACGCTCACGATCGCCAACCTCGGCAACGTCACGTTCAACAGCGGCTCCGACCTGCAGATCTACGGCGGCGTGACGAAGATCGAGTCCGGCGGCCACATCACGATGAAGAGCAACGGGATGGTGGGCTGGAACGGCGATCTCCAGCTCAACGGCGGCCAGCTCACGATGGACGCGAGCACGACGATCACGTTCGACAGCGGCTCGTTCCTGACGCTGAACAGCGGCGTGATCGACGGCACCGGCTCGATCGACAACGGCGGCACCGTCATCAAGAACACCTCCAGCAACTTCGACTTCGGCGCCGTTCTCAACAACCTCGGCGGCGCCACGGGTGTGCAGGTCAACGACGGCGCGCTCTCGCTGACCGGCGGCGGCAACGGCAACGCGCCGTTCGCGATCGCCTCCGGCGCGACGCTCGACTTTCCTTCGAACAGCTACACCATGACGCCGAACGGCGTCGTCTCCGGCGGCGGCACGCTGCGGGTCTCGGGCGGCACGCTGTCCATCGGCGGCGTGACGTCGCCCTACCGGTACGAGATGACCGCCGGCACGCTGACCGGCGCCGGCTTCCTCGCCGTGAACCTGATGGATTGGAGCGGCGGCACGATCACCGGCTCGGGCGGCACGCAGATCAACGGCTCCGGCACCGGCAACTTCACCGGCAACGACGGCGTGATGACGCTCGACGGCCGCGACTTCGACGTCATCGGCTACGTCAACTACACCGCGACGACGAATCCGCTGAACCTGGCGAACGACGCGCGGCTCGACATTTTCGGCACGTTCGACATCCAGGACGACGGCGGCATCACCTGCTCTTGTGCGGTTCCGTCCGCGATCACCGTCGCGCCGAACGGCTACCTGCAGAAGAGCGGCGGCACCGGCATCTCCGCGATCGAGGTTCCGACGTCGAACACGGCGACGGTCTCCGGCAACAGCGGCATCCTCAAGTTCGAAGCCAACGCGACGCACTCCGGCGCGTTCTTCACCGGCTCGGATGGTGAGATCGCGTTCGCCGCCGGCAACACGACGTTCAACGGCGGCTTCATCGGCGGCGACGGCACGTACTGGTTCCCGAACGGCTCGGCCGACATCGACGCGTTCTACTCCGTGAACGGCCTAACGAAGATCACCGGCGCGACGGTCACGATGATCTCCTCCGGCGCCACGACGAAGGACTTCACCTTCACGAGCGGCAACTTCTTCCTCGAGAACGATTTCCACATGACCGGAACCGGCCTCTGGTCGGGCGGCGAGATGGGCGACGTGAGCTCGTTCGTCGTCGACGGAGGCGCGACGATGACCATCGACGCGGCCACCGGCGATCCGGAGATCGACACGATCGAATTCGTCAACAACGGGACGGTCCACTACACGGCCGCCGCGACTCCGGGAAACAACCTCCGCACCGACGACGCCACGATCACGAACAACGGCCTGTGGGACATCCAGACCGATCAGGACATCCTGGAGGTTGGCGGCTCGCCGGTGACCCGGGCGAAACGCGTCCGGGCGTTCGAGGCGGACAGCGACATCAAGAACTACGGCACCTGGCAGAAGTCGTCGGGCAGCGGCACGACGGCGATCGATCCCGACTTCACGAACGAAGGCGGCAGCGTGCTGGCCCAGAGCGGCACGATGCAGTTCAACGAGGACTTCACCCAGAACAGCGGCACGACGTCGCTCGAAGGGGGCGACCTCTCCTCCGATACGTTCTTCTTCGACGGCGGGTTGCTGAAAGGCAGCGGCACGATGCAGGGCGACGTCGAGAACTACGCTGAAATCGCGCCGGGCGACGGCTCGAGCACCGGCGCGATCACGATTTCCGGCACCTATCTGCAAGGCTCGAACGGCAAGCTCTCGATCGATCTCGGCGGCCCGTCGGCCGGCCAATTCGATCAGCTCCTCGTCAGCAACGCCGCGACCCTCGACGGCGACTTCGTGGCGACGCTGATCAACAGCTACCAGCCGGCGAACGGCACCGTCTTCCCCGTCCTCACGTTCGCCAGCCGCAGCGGCGACTTCACGTCGTACTCGCTGCCGACGTACGGCGCGAACGGCTCGATCACGAAGAACTACCAGCCGACCGAGCTCGATCTCATCGCGTCCGTCGCGCCGTCGGCCGACCTCGCGATCGCGAAGAGCGGGCCGACCGGCGTCGTCTCCGGCCAGAACGTCGTCTACACCGTGACCGTGACGAACTACGGCCCGTCGCAGGCGACGAGCGTCGTCGTCAGCGATCCGACGCCGGCGAACCTCACGTTCGTCTCGAACAGCGGCGCCTGCACGGGCGCGTATCCCTGCAACATCGGCACGCTCAACTCCGGCCAGTCGGTGACGATCACCTCGACGTACAGCACCTCGCCGTCGTTCAGCGGCAACGTCACGAACACGGCGACGGTCAGCTCCCCCCTCACGGACGACGACAGCACGAACAACTCCGCTTCGGCGACGACGAACGTCGGCGCGCAGGCCGACCTCTCGCTGACGAAGGCCGGCACGGCGTCGGCCGCGCCGGGCGGCACGGTGACGTACTCCATCACGGTCTCGAACGCCGGTCCCTCGCCTGCCGCCAACGTCGAAGTGGCCGACCCGACGCCGACCGGCCTCGCGTTCGTCTCGAACAGCGGCGCCTGCACCACGGCCTTCCCCTGCAGCCTCGGGACGCTTGCCAGCGGCGGCTCGGCCGTGATCACGTCGACGTACACGGTCTCGCCGGCGTTCAGCGGCGCATCGATCACGAACTCCGCGACGGTCAGCTCGACGACGAACGATCCGGTGCCGTCGAACAACACCGGCGTCGCGACCACGACGATCGTCCAGCAGGCCGATCTCGCCGTCACCAAGTCCGGCCCGCCCGCGGCTTCGCCGGGCGGCAACATCGTCTACACGATCACGGTCTCCAACCTCGGACCGTCCGCGGCGGCCTCGGTCGTCGTGAGCGATCCGACGCCGAGCGGCCTCACGTTCGTCTCGAACAGCGGCGCGTGCTTCACGCCGTTCCCCTGCTCGATCGGCAACCTCTCCGCCGGCGCGCAGGCGACGATCACCGCCACGTTTAACGTCCCGGCGGCGTATGCCGGCTCGTCGGTCACGAACACCGCATCGGTCAGCAGCGCGGCGATCGACAGCAACAGCGCGAACGACAGCGCGTCCGTCACGACACCGGTCAGCGCCCAGGCCGATCTGTCGATCACGAAGACCGGCCCGGCCGTGTTCAGCGTGAACCAGGACATCACCCACACGATCACGGTCACGAACAACGGTCCGCTCACCGCGGCGAACACGTTCGTGACTGACGCAACGCCGGCCGGCCTCACGTTCGTCTCGAACAGCGGCGCCTGCACCGGCGCCTTCCCCTGTGCCCTCGGCACGCTCACCGCTGGCCAGTCGAAGGTGATCACCGCGACGTTCCACGTCCCGGCCACCTACGCCGGTTCGACGGTGACGAACACGGCGTCGGTGAGCAGCTCGACGGCCGACACGAACGGCGCGAACAACACCTCCAGCACCACCGCCGCGCAGGCCGGCGTTGGCGCGGACGTCTTCGTCGGCAAGAGCGGCCCGTCGCGCGCCAACTCCGGCTCGACGATCACATTCACGATCGTCGTCGGCAACAACGGCCCGGCCGCTGCGGGCAACGTCGTGCTCTCCGATCCGACGCCGGTCGGCCTGCAGTTCGTCTCCGCCAGCGGCTCCGGCTGCACGTCTTTCCCCTGCTCGCTCGGCACGATCAATCCGCTGCAGGTGAAGACGGTGCACGCGACGTACACCGTGCAGCCGCGCACCGGATCGATCGCGAACACGGCGACGGTCACCACGTCTTCGCCCGATCCGCAGAGCAACAACAACAGCAGCACGGCGACGGTGAACACGCGCACCCTCACCTGCCCGACCGCGACGCCGGTGCTCATCACGCCGGCGGACGGCGCGAGCATCGCCTCGCCGGCAAATCTGACCTGGTCGTCCGTGCCGAACGCCACCGGCTATCAGGTGACGATCACCGGCAACAACCTGCCGCCGACGCAGATCACGACGAGCGTTCCGTCGGCCAGCGTTCCGCTCCCGAACGGCACCTACACCTGGGCCGTGGAAGCGCTGGGCAGCCTCGGGTGCGCCAACAAGCCTTCCGGGGCCCGCACGTTCACGATCTGCAACCCGATCAACACCGCGCCGGTGGCGAGCGCGGTCGCGGTGATGACCACCGGCCAGACGTACACCGTGCAGTGGACGGCGGGCGCGGACAGCGCGACGTACGAGCTGCAGGAGTCGACCGACGCCGGCTTCGGCAACCCGACCGTGATCCCGACCACCGCGCCGTCGCGTGCGTTCACGAAGAACGTCGCGAACGCCACGAACTTCTACTACCGCGTCCGCGGCATCTCGCCGTGCGGCATCGGCGGTCCGTTCTCCGCCACCGTGCGCGTCGTCGTCGTGCCGGTGCCGGCTCCGACCGACATCGCGACGGGCATCAACGTGCCGTCCGGAAGTCACACGCCGGTCACCTTCCAGGTCTTCATCCCCGGCCTCCCCACCGGCACGACGTCGTACGTCGCAACCGTCGACAAGCCGTGGCTGCAGGTCACGCCGACGGCGGGCATCATGCCGCCGGAGGGCATCAACCTCACCGTCTCCGCCGACCCGTCGTCGCTGACGGACGGCACGTGGACGGGCACGATCCTCGTCGTCTACGGCACGAGCGGCGTGACGAAGATCGCGCGCCCCGACGCCGTGACCACGAAGTCGACGCCCGTCTCGGTGCACGTCGTCACGCCGGTCACGCCGGTGGCGGCCAGCGGCGCCTCCGACTCCGCGCTCGTGATTCCCTCCGTCGGCCATCTCGCCGGCGCCAGCTCGAGCTGGAAGAGCGACGTCCGCCTGGCGAACCTCTCCTCGCTCGCCCAGCAGTACCTCGTCACGTTCCACGGCGGATCGTCGAAGCAGATGACGCTCACCGTTCCGGGCGGCGCGACGACCGCGCTCGACGACGTCGTCCGCAACTGGTACGGCGTCGGCGCGCAGGGCGACTCGTCGAACGGCGTGCTCACCATCCAGCCGGTCGACGCCGCGGGCAAGCCGGGCGTCTCGAAGACCACGGCCGTCTCCACCCGCACCTACAACGCATCGGCCAACGGCACGCTCGGACAGTTCATCCCCGCCGCGCCGTTCGCGAGCTTCATCGCCAAGGCTCAGGGCAACGCGAAGGCGACGATTCTCAGCCTGCAGCAGCTCGCCCAGACCGACGCCTTCCGCACGAACCTCGGCCTCGTCGAGGCGGCGAATAAGCAGACTTCCGTCCTCGTCACGGCGTTCGACGCGCAGGGCCACAAGCTCTTCGACCTCCCGGTCACGCTCGGCGCCGGCGAGCAACGCCAGCTCAACTCGTTCCTCGCCGAGCACGGCGTGACGCTGCCCAACGGCCGCGTCGAAGTGCAGGTCACGGACGGTGACGGCCGCGTCACCGCCTATGCCTCCGTCGTCGACAGCAAGACCCAGGATCCGTTCCTCATCAGCGGCGTGCCGCTCGACGGCGCCGGCTTCTCGCACTTCGTCGTTCCTGGCGTGGCCGCGGTCGACACCGGCGCGGCGAAGTGGCGCAGCGACATCCGCATCTTCAACGGCGGCGCCGCGCCGCAGAACGCGACCGTCTCGTTCTATCCGTCCGGCGCGGCGAGCAATCCGCTCTCGGCCGACGTGCGCATCGAGCCGAGCGAAGTGAAGGCGCTCGACGACGTCGTGCAGTCGCTCTTCAACCTCCCGACCGGCGCCGGCACGCTGCACATCCGCAGCGCTTCCCTCGCCCCGCTCGTCGTCACCGGCCGCACGTACGACCAGACCGCGAACGGCACGCTCGGCCAGTTCATCCCCGCCGTCACGGAAGACGACGCGATCGGCTCGGCGACCGGCTCGCTGCAGATCCTGCAGGTCGAGGAGTCGCCGCGCTACCGCACGAACCTCGCCGTCGCGGAAGTCACGGGCAAGCCGGTGACGGCGGAAGTGACGGTGACGCTCTCCGACTCCAAGGTTTCGCCGAAGGTACGCATCCCGCTCGCCGCCTACGAATCCCTCCAGCTCCCGATCCTCAGCAGCCTCGGACTGGGCAACGCGTACAACGCTCGCGTCTCGGTGCAAGTCATCGAAGGCGACGGCAAAGTCACGGCGTACGGCTCGATCATCGACCGCACCAGCGGCGACGCGACGTTCGTGCCCGCGCAGCAGTAGCAATTCTTCCCGGGCGGCCGCGCGGATGCACCGCGGCCGCCCAACTCGGGTCCGCCCGGAGTAGAATCCGTGGGTAATCCCAACCGATCCCAATCGCCCGGACATGCAAGCTGCTCGTGGACACGGCCTCGTAGACGCCCTCGAATCTGCATTTCGTCAGATCGTGGAGTCGTCCTCCGACTTCTCTCATGAAGTCGCGGCCGCGCTCTTTCTGCCGGGCGACGCCATCCTCTGCCGCCTCGTGATCCTCGGCCTCTTCGACGAGGCGATGCGCGTGGCGATCGAGGACCTGTTGCGCACCCAGGGACGCCAGGCGCAGATCTGCCGCCTCGCCGTCGCCGACCGGATCCGCAACTGCCTGGTCATCCCCGTCCGCGCCGCCGGCTGTACCAGCGCCATCGCCTTCGTCGCACCGGATGGCGTCGCGTACACGACCGACGATCTCGGCAAAGCCGAAGACCTGGTGCAACGAATCTCGATGGCCTCCGACCAGACGTCGCGCGCGATCGCGGCCTCGAAAGAGCCGCTCGACGTATCCGAAGAAGTCCTCCGCGAGCTCGCCCACGTCCTGCACGTCGGCGACGTCTTCCCGCGCATCTCCGCCATCGTCAAACGCGTCCTGCCGCACGACCGGATGACGATGACCTTTCAGGACACCGACTCCGTCACCCTGCAGCTCGCGTCGCTCCCGGTCCAACACGACTTCCGGTTCCTCAGAGTCGATCCGGGCATCCTCGCCCGCCCCTACGTGCTCTTCCCGAACATGACCCTCGAGGAGATGAGCTGGTACGAGCCGGCCGAGGCTCGGGAGTTCATGTGCAATTCGGGGTTCTTGTCTTTTCTGGCGATCAACGTGAGGGCGAGAGACAAGCGGATGGGCGTGGAGTTCTGGGCCAAGAACGCGCACGCGTTCAGCGTCGCCGACGTTCCGATGGCGCGCACGATCGCGAACTATCTGGCGCTCGCGGTTTCGCACGAGCAGCTCGCTTCGTCGCCGGTCGATCCTTCGCCGGCTCGCGCCGCGGGCTACGAGGCGCGCGTGACGCATCTGCTCGAAACGCTCACCGACCAGACGCGGCGCATCGTCGGCACTTCGCCGGTTTGGACGCCGGTGCTCGGCGCCGCGAAACGGGTCGCCGAGACCGATGCGACCGTCTTGCTCATCGGCGAGTCGGGTACGGGCAAGGAAGTCATCGCGCGCTTCATCCACTCGGCGTCGCGCGTCGGGCGCGGCCCGTTCGTCGCCGTCAACTGCGCGGCGCTTCCCGAACAGCTCCTCGAGTCGGAGCTCTTCGGCTTCGAACGCGGCGCGTTCACCGGCGCGACGCACTCCAAGCCGGGCCAGATCGAGCTCGCCGCGGGCGGCATTCTCTTCCTCGACGAAGTCTCGGAGATGAGCCCCTCCGCGCAGGCGAAGTTCCTCCGTTTCCTCCAGGAGCGCGAGTTCCGCCGGCTCGGCGGCACGCGCCTCATCAAGTCCGACGTGCGCGTGATCGCGGCGACGAACGTCGACCTCCAGCGCGCGATCCACAACGGCACGTTCCGCCGCGATCTGTACTACCGGCTGCGCGTGTTCGACATCCGCCTGCCTTCTCTCCGCGAACGGCGGGAAGACATCGCGCCGCTCAGCGACACGCTCCTCGACGAAATCTCCCAACGCCTCGGCCGCCTCCGTCCGCGGCTGACGTCCGCCGCACGCGCGGCGCTGCAAACCTACCGCTGGCCCGGCAACGTCCGCGAGCTGCGCAACGTGCTCGAACGGGCCGTGATCCTCAGCGAAGGCGGGACGATCGGCGCCGACGACCTGTCGTTCGACGAGGAAGGCTTCGAGATCGAGTCGAACACGACCGACCTCAACTCCGTCGAACGCGACCTGATCGACAAAGTGCTGCGCGAATGCGGCGGCAACAAGTCGCTCGCGGCGAAGAAGCTCGGCCTCTCGCGCATGCAGCTCTACGTACGCCTGCGGCGATACGACCTGCCGCGGCAAGCGATGGGGTGAGCGGGCGTCTCGCCCGCGAATGGCGGCACGTCCCCGTGCCGCCATCTTCCTGGTCGCTGGGTACCACCGGGCGGGGACGCCCGTCGCGAACATGCACCCGGGTCTGGGGGCCCGGCACGGGACGTACCGGGCCTCGCGGGCGGGACGCCCGCTCTCCACATCAGTTCGCTCCGTGCGCTCCGCTGTAGTACCTTGTTTCCTCAACCCGAAAACAAGGAGCGTCCCCCATGCGCCGTGGCTCTCACGCTGTCTGCGACATCATTCCTCCGCACATCCTCGAGCACATGGCGGCGAATGGCGATGAAGTGCACCGCAACGCGGCCTTTCTGACGCTCGAAACCTCGGCGCGTCTGCGCGGCGAGCGCGTGGCGATGGGCTCGATGCCCGCCCTCCTCGGCATCCTCTCCACCGGCGGCAAGCGCCGCACGGTCTACACCGCCGCGAACGAGCGCACGACGCCGGGCAACCGCGTGCGGGGCGAGGGCGACAAGCCGTCCGGCGATCCCGCCGTCGACGAGGCTTACGACGGCTCCGGCCTCACCTACGACTTCTACTTCAAGAACTACCGGCGCAAATCGATCGACGCGCGCGGCCTGCGCCTCGAGTCGACCGTGCACTACGGCAAGAACTTCGGCAACGCGCAGTGGAACGGGCGGCAGATGATCTACGGCGACGGCGACAACCGCGTCTTCGGCCGCTTCACCGCCGCTCTGGACGTGATCGGCCACGAGCTCACGCACGGCGTGACGCAGAACGAGGCCGGCCTCGTCTATCGCGATCAGCCCGGCGCGTTGAACGAGAGCTTCTCCGACGTCTTCGGCTGCCTCGTGAAGCAGTACGCGCTCAAACAGACCGTCGACCAGGCCGACTGGATCGTCGGCGCCGGCCTGTTCGTGAAGGAGATCAAGGGCGTCGGCATCCGTTCGATGAAAGCGCCCGGCACCGCGTACAACGATCCGCTGCTGGGCAAGGATCCGCAGCCCGGCCACATGAAGGATTTCGTGAAGACCGACCGCGACAACGGCGGCGTGCACATCAATTCCGGCATCCCCAACCGCGCCTTCTACGAGACCGCCGTCCTCCTCGGCGGCAACGCGTGGGAGGAGGCCGGAAGCGTTTGGTACGACGTGCTGACGCGCAAGCTCCGCCCCGAGTCGAAGTTCCAGGAGTGCGCCGACGCTTGCTACGCGTCCGCCGGCGAGCTTTTCGGCCGGGGCAGCCGCGTGCCGAAGGCGGTGGCCGCCGGCTGGAAGGCCGTGGGCATCACCGTGTCGCCGTTCGCGATGGCGATCGCCCCCGACTTCCACCCGCCCTCGCCCGCGGCGGAAGTGCCCTAGCTTCTAGTTCGTGTACTCGTACGACCGCATCGCGTTGCGCAGTTCCTGAACGTGCACCGCGCGCACGACCGCGCCGGGCGCGATGACCGGATTGTCCCAGGTCGTCGGCAACCCGATGAACGTCCGCGCGTCGGCTAGCGAGTCGTGGAGCTGCTGCATCGTCGACGCAAAGAGGAGCGAGCCGACCGTGACCGGCGTGAACGACGCTTGCGGACGGCCGATCGCGCCGCGCACGAGGTTCACCGCGATCTGCAGCTCGTTGACGTGCTGCGCTTTGATCAAAGTGCCGGCGACGAGCGGATCGTCGGTGAAGTCCATGGCCACGAAGATCGCCGGCTTGCTCATCGGCGAGTAGTGGCCGGCGTCGTCGTGCGCGATCACCGCGTACAAGCGGGCCTCGCCGGGCGGCACGATGTCGCTTCCGCCGTTCAGAGTCTGGTTCGCCCGCCAGAGCGTGAGCGGCTGGTCATTGATCGCTCTGTAGAAGTCGTACCTCGTCGCGCCGGCCACCGGTCGCCACGCGATCAACGGCGCGAAGTTGCTTCCCGAGTGGGCGTACTCCTGCAGGTGGATCTGCGGGCGGGTGGACAGATCGGTCGCGTACACCGCGACCGGCGCCGACGTGAAACTGCGGGCCTCATAGCTCGAATCTCCCGAGTAATCCGCTCGAAGGGAGAAGGAGCCATTCGACGGGAAGTCATATGTGATCGACGCCGCGTCGTTCGCCACTGTCACGGTCCCGATCGAGGCATCGTTGACGTAGAACGTGACGGTGCCCGTCGCGCCGGTGCCGCTGGCGAACGTGAGCGTGATCGGTACGGGCTGATGCGCCATGACCGGAGCGGGCGGCGGCTGCAACGTCGCCTGCGGAATCGCGCGCTGCACGGCGACCTTCAACGCCGCAGACGTCGACGGTGTGTAGTTCGTGTCCCCTTCGTACTCGGCGGTCACGAAGTGGTCGCCGACAGTGAAGAGACTTTCATTCTGCACCGTGAGTGACTGGCCGGCGGCCACGGTCCCGAGAACCGTCGTCCCGAGCTTGAACGTGACGTTGCCGGTCGCCGGCGTGGGCGTGTAGTTGAAGAGGTCGCCGACCGTGGTCGAGCTGAACACCATCGGTGAGCGATACCGCGGCGTAGCGTTGTCCACCTTGGCCGTCGTCCGCGTGGAACGCTTGCTCACTGTGACATCGCAAGTCGCCGTCGCCGTCGCGAGCTGATCGTCGCCGACGTATTCGGCGGTGATGGTCGTCGTGCCGGCGTTCAGCTGCGCCTCGATCGCGGCCGTTCCATCCCGTTGGACTGGCTGCAGGCCGAGGTCGCGGGAACCGGCGCGAAACCGAACGGCACCCGTCGGCTTCATCACGCCGGGGCCGGCCACCGTCGCCCGGATCGAAGCGGTCCCGCCATAGGCCGGCGGATACGGTGTGCCGTTCGTCCACACCGCACTCATCGTCGTTGGCAATCCGCCGACGGGCTGCGTCAGCGGAAGAACGACAATGCGGTCCGGCATGCTGCGCCAGACCAGCTCGCGCTTTCCGTCGTGATCGACGTCGACCGGGAAGAGCGTATCGGGAAGCGGGAGCGCGCCGCCGGACTCGGGGAGCAAACCCGCGGCGGTCTCGAAATGCCCGGTGCCGTCGCCGTAGAAGATGGCCGCGCCTCGCATCAGATCGAGCTTGCCGTCTCCGTCGAAATCCAACGCTCGCACGCTGGACCGGTTCGTCGGCCCCTGGCTTTCCACGTTCGCCGCCGCCAGGAGATCCTCGGCGACACCCGCTCGATAGATCGAGACCACGGCCTTGCCGAACGTACCGTCGCCGCGGCCCGGATAGACGTCCGTCTTGTTGACGATGTCGGGGAAACCGTCGCCATTGAAATCGCCGACCGCCTCGATCTCGAGACCGGACAGCGGCACCGGCGCGGCGAACGTACCATCGGCTTTGGCCAGCCAGGCGTTCAACGAGTTGAGGCGGTCGATGCGGCCGTCGCCGTTGAGATCGACGAAGAACGGGACGCTGCTCAGTCCCGCGGGATCGCCGGCATCGGCAGCGAACGCCTGGAATCCGTCGCCGAGATAGAGCTTGTCTGCGAGCACGTCGATGCGACCGTCGCCGTTCGCGTCGACGATCGCCCGAATGGCTCCGGACGTTTGCCAACTGAAGCCGGGCGTGAACGTTCCCGAAGAAGTTCCTTCCATCACCTGAACGGTGAAGACTCCGACGGAAGACTGGTTCTGCACCAGCATGTCCGGCCGGCCGTCGCCCGTCACGTCTCCTGCTACGAACGCATCGAGACTCACGGACGATGATGGCGGTGGAATGACCGTTCGCACCGCGGGACCGTAGCCGCCGGCCGGCAAGGCGAAGAGCGTGACGAGGGAGAAGTTGGCGGCCTTCTCGGACGTCACGATGTCCGGCCGAGCGTCGCCGTCGACGTCGAGGAAAGCCATGTCCGGATAAGCGTTGCCGAACTGCGCGAGGCCGAGATCGAAAGCGCGCGGCAGGGGCAAGGTGCTGTCGCCCTTGCCGAGAGCGACGGAGAACGCATCGGCGGCGAGCGTGACGACGTCGGCCTTGCCATCGCCATTGAAATCGGCGGACGCGATCGCGGATACCGACTTCACGCCGTAGAAACGCGGCGCCCGGAAGAAGCCGCCCGGCGCGGGCGGAACCACCGCGACCATCGCCTCGCCGCCGATCGCCAGCACCTCGGGCAAACCGTCCGCGTCGAGA
>JAFAVZ010000552.1 GCA_019242175.1 Acidobacteriota bacterium | reverse complement strand
GAGCCGGCGCAGCCGCTCGGCGTCGCGTGGCTTGGTCTTGCGCTCGAAGGGCGGGGGAAGCGGGCGGAAGGGCTCGCCGAGTTGCGGCGCGCGGTCGAGCTGGCGCCGGAGCGTTCCGGATTGCACGTGAATCTCGCGCTGGCGCTCCTGCGCAACAGCCGCGAAGACGAAGCCATCGCCGAGCTGGAACGCGCCGTCGCGTTGCGGCCGAACCTCGCCGCGGCGTGGCTCCAGCTTGCCGAGATCCGGGCACGTCGCGGCGATCGCGAAGGCGCGGCGGCGGCGTTCCGGCGAACGCTGGCCATCGAGCCGCGGGATGGGCGGGCGGCGGCGGGACTCGAAGTATATTCGCATTGACGAATATACTTTCGCGGCCTATCTTGACACGCATGGACGACGTGCAAGTGCTCAAAGCCCATCTCTCCATCAACGTTCGCGACATGGCCCGCAGCCTCGATTTTTACCGCCGCATGCTCGGCATCGAGCCGTCGAAAGTCCGCAGCGGATACGCGAAATTCGACGTGCAGAATCCGCCGCTCAACCTCGCCCTCAACGAGCTCCCGAACCTCGCCGAAGCCGGCGCGCTCTCCCACTTCGGGCTCCAGGTCGGCTCGACCGAGGACGTCCTGGCGATGCGCGCGCGCTGGATCGACGCGGGCCTCATCACGCGCGACGAAATGCAGACGGATTGCTGCTACGCGACGCAGGACAAAACGTGGGTGCACGATCCGGACGGCAACGAGTGGGAGGCGTTCGTCGTGTTGCGCGACGATTTGCCCGAGGCGCCGCGGGCTTCGAGCTGCTGCACGCCGGAGTGCGCTCCGCGCTGACGATGCCGCGCGCGAGCCAGACCGTCAGCGACAAGTTCTCGGCGTTCGCCGATCCGACGCGGCTGCGCATTCTGCATCTGCTGCGCGAAGGGGAGATGTGCGTCGGCGATCTCGTCACGATCCTCGCCCTCCCACAGCCGACCGTCTCCCGTCACCTCGGCTATCTCCGCCGCGCGGCGCTCGTCATCGGGCGCAAAGACGGGCTGTGGATGCACTACTCGCTGGCGCCCGCGACCACGGAGTTTCATCGCCGGCTCCTCGACTGCCTCGGCGCGTGCTTCGTCGACGTCCCGCAGCTGCGCAAGGACGATGCGCGCTTGAAGAAGCTGCGGAAGACGGGAGGCTGCTGCCCATGATCGCGGCGATCGTGCTCGCCGCCGGGCAAGCGACGCGCTTCGGCCGCTGCAAGCAGCTGATGCCGCTCGCCGGCAAGCCGTTGCTCCAACACGTGCTCGACAACCTTCGGCAGTCGAAGATCGAAGACGTGGTCGTCGTGCTTGGTGCGCATGCCGAGGAGATTCGTGAAGGCATTCGCTTCGAACGCGAGCGCGTCGTCTTCAACGCCGATTTTGCGCAGGGGATGAGCACCTCGATCCAGGCCGGTCTGCGCGCTTTGTCCGAGGGAACGGAGGCGACGATGATCGTGCTTGCGGATCAGCCATATGTGAACGCGCAAACGTTCGATGCTTTGATCGACGCCTATCGGCAATTGCGCACGCCGATCGTCGTTCCGACTTACGGGGGAAAGCGCGGCAATCCGGTCGTCGTCGATCGGTCGTTGTTCGCGGAGATGATGGAGCTCCGTGGCGACGTTGGCTTCCGCGCGCTCTTCGGAAATCGCGAGATGGCGAAGGTCGCCGTAGCGGATCGCGGCGTGGTGATCGACATCGATTCGCCGGGCGATCTCGAGTAGGCGAGCGGCGCCGTTCGTGCAACGCCGCTGAGCCGATGTCGCACGAGACTTTCGACCTCCTCGGCCGGCTTCGCAGCTCCGGCCGGCGCGCCGCGATGGCCACCCTCGTGCGCACCATCGGCACGACGCCGCGCAAGGAAGGATCGAAGATGTTCGTCGGCGACGACGGCGCGATCTTCGGCTCGGTCACGATCGGTGGCTGCGTCGACGCGCGGGTCATCGAAGAAGCGGCGGGCGTCCTCGCATCCAACGACCCGCAGCTCTTCCAACTCGACCTCGGCGACGAAGACGCATGGGAGCTCGGCCTCACGTGCGGCGGCTCCGTCGAAGTGCTCGTCGAGCCGCTGAGCGCCGCGCTGCTCGAACAGTACGCGACGGCGGAACGCGCGTGGAACGAAGGACGCAGCGTCGCACTCGTCACGATGCTCGACAGCGGCGAGCGCCTTCTCGTCGACGGTTCGCTGCCCTCCGCACTGCAGGGCGTCGAATTGCCGCGCCAGTCGCGCACGATCGCTGTTGACGAACGCAGCGCATACGTCGAGATTCTGCAGCCGCCCGCGCGGCTTCTGATCTTCGGCGCCGGCGCGTTGGCGATGCCGCTCGTGACGTTCGCGAACGAGCTGGGCTTCCGCACGATCGTGATCGATCCGCGCGAGCGTTTCGCGAGCCGCGAACGCTTCCCTCGAGCGGGTGAGATCCGCGTCGGCATCGCGACGGAAATCGCCTCGCAGATCGGGATGAACGCGTCGACGTCGGTCGTCCTCGTCGCGCACGACGTCAAGATCGATCTGCCCGTTTTGAAGCTAGCCCTCGCGACCGACGCTCCGTACATCGGTCTCCTCGGCAGCCGCCGGCGCGGCGCCGCGATCCGGCAGATGCTGCGCGAAGAGAATGTGGATGAGGCGCAGCTGCAACGCATTCGCACACCGATCGGCCTCGACATCGGCGGCGAGACCGTCGCCGAGATCGCACTGTCGATCGTCTCCGAAGTCGTCGCCGTGATGCGCGGGCGCAACGGCGGCCCGATGAGCGCACGATGAATCCCTATAGCGAAATCGTTCAGGAGCATTACCGCCATCCGCGCAATTTCGGGGCGCTGGAGAAGCCGGACATCCGCCACGAGCTGGCGAATCCATTGTGCGGCGATCGGGTGCGCATCGAAGTCGCGCTCGCAGACGACGGTCGCGTACGCGCCGCTCGTTTTCAGGGTGATCTCTGTTCGATCGCCAAGGCCGCCGCGTCATTGCTCACAGAGCTCATCGTCGGCCGCACGCTCGATGCATTGCCCGATGAACAGCAGCTCGTCGATGCCTTGCGCACAGAGCTGAAGCCGTCGCGGCGCAAATGCGCATTGTTGCCGCTCGACGCATTGCGTGCGGGTGCAGACGCATTTACGCGTCGGTGATCGGCGACACGTTCGCCATCGCTCGCGAAGCGCAAAATAGACGTCATTCCGGCTCGATGCGCGGAGACAGTCAACTAGTTTACGTATCTGATAAGTTCCTTATTGACGGCCATTTACGAACGCCCTATTCTCCGCGCCGTCAATGAAAGGAACGACGATGAGAACTGCGATAAGAACGATCCTCCTCGGGCTCCTGGTCATGGTTTCTTTTTCTCTTTTCGCCACTCCTGCGGGCGGGCCGCTGAACAATGACGGCTCGCCGAACTGCTGGGGTGGGGCGTCGATGGACACCTGCTTTCATGCCGGTGACTGGTGGGCGACGACTTACCAGTGGATGCGAGATGGCAGCGTGAGGGAATCCACGAGCTGCGGGCTCTCGGCGGGATGCGCGGCCTGCACCCAGACCTCGGGGGGCAAGGTGATGTGCGGCTACGCCGTGAAGTACAGCGCCTCGTGCACCTGCTTCGATCGCCGCCCTCCCGGGGCCGGGCCGGGCATCACGACCTGCGACGCCTCCGGAACCTGCGTTTACGCGGGCCAGCCATGATGAAAGCGCTCGCCGGGCTCCTTCTGCTCCTTGCCGCGCCTGCCGAGGCGGCGCCACTTTCCGTCTACGTCCGTCTGGCGAAGACGTCTGCCGCGCTTCGCGAACCGGTGCCGGTCACCATCACGTTGACGTCCGTCAATCCGGAAGTGGCTTCCGCGAGGCAGCCGGACGTCATGACTGTGACCGTCCCGGGCAAGGCAACGCTCGACCTGCCGCCGGGTGTCTGGAAGGCCACCGCGGCCGCCACTCCATTCCTCAGCGAGGAGCAGATGATCTCGCTGCCGCCGAACGGCACGAGCGTCGGCATGGAGCTGTGGGTGAAGGCGCGGGTGGAAGGGGAGTTGAAGTCCGGCGAGCCGCTCCCTGCGACGTTTTCCGTCCGCTGGCAGAAGCCCGGCGATCGCACGTCCGGCGCCTCGGAGTGCCGGGTGACGAAGAGGAAGTTCGGCTGCGACGTTCCGGCGGGCACGTTCGACTACCGATTCCGCGCCGTCGGGTTCCTGACCCAATACCGTTGGGCGACGGAAGTGAAGCCGGGCATCACGCGGAACATCGGCGTGCTGCAACTGGCGCGCGGCGCTTCCGTCGTCGGCTGGGCCTTGCCCGGCCGCGGCGTGACGTTGAAGAAAGACGAGCCGGTCGAAGTCGCGCTCTCGCCCGTCGACTACGGTCGTACCCAGGAAGATCCATCGGCCGAGCTGGTGGTGCGGCCCAACGACAAGGGCTTCTTCCAGCTCGCCGGCGTGGCGCCCGGCGAGTATTTCATCCGCGCCGGCAACCGGAAGCTCTTCTCGGATCAGCGCCGGATTCTCGTCCGCCAGAACATGGAGACGGAGCTGAACGACCCATTCCTCCTCGCCCCGCCGGGCAAGCTGCGCATCGCGGTCACTCCGCCGCTCGATCCGACCATGGGACGGTGGCGCGCGGCGGTGAAGCGCAGCACGAGCGGCGGCTCGAATTACTCGGTCCTGACGCACGAGAACGCCGGTGAGAACGGGCGGATCGAGTGGGCGTTCCTTCTCCCGGGCGAGTACGTGGTAGAGATCGAATCGCATGACGGCCGGCGCTACCTGCGCAAGGAGATCGACGTGGCTGCCGGCGACTTCGATCTGAGCGTCGACGTGCCGTTGACCCGCGTGCATGGCACCGTCACGCTCGGCGGCAAGCCTTTGCAGTCGACGGTCTGGGTCGGCGGGCGGAAGAACGACATCACGGTCGACGTGAAGACGGACGAGGAGGGGAATTACAGCGCGGTCGCTCCCTTCTCCGTCGACGAGGATTGGTATCTCACGGTCGAAAGCTCGAAGCCGCCGATCACGCGGACGGTGACCCGACGTCCGCAGCGCGAGGACGAGGCTTCCGTCCGGCTCGACGTCGAGCTCGGCGCGGGAGGCATCGAAGGGACGGTCGTCGACGAAAAGGGCGTACCGGTGAAGCGGGCGATCCTCGACATCAACTCGCCGAACGTCACCGAAGGGCTGATCCAGACGAGCGTCGACGAGACGGGGAAGTTCAGCCTCCACGGCATGGCGCCCGGCAGCTACAGCGTGCAGGCGCGCGGATTCGACACCACGCAGAGCGACATGAAAACCGTCGTGCTGGCCGACGAAACGGACGTGCAGTTCGTCACGATCGTGCTGAAGCCGCAGCGCACATTCCACGGTCGGGTGATGTCGCCCGCGGGCCCCGTGGCCGGCGCGAGGGTCATCGGATATCCGGTGGGTGTGTTCGAGGTGCTGCACACGACTTTCATGACCGACGCAGGAGGCAACTTCACCATCGACCTTCCGGCCGCGACGCGCCTCGTCGACGTGAGCGTGTCGCCGCCCGGCTTCGCCCAACGCATCTTCCGCATCGAGCTGCGCGACGAGTCGCTGACGATCAACGTCGGCCAGAACAACGGCACGGTGCAGGTGATCACGCCGAATTTCAACGAAGACGCGCAGACGCCGCAGGGCTTCCTGCTGCACGAAGGCGCCGCGCTCCCCATCCTGCATTTCTACGGCGCCCGCGACGTCCGCACGACGCCGAAAGACAAGGACCACATCGAGGTGTCGATTCCGATGATGGACCCCGGCGTCTATTCGTTCTGCATCGGCTCGTACAGCCAATGGTTCGCCGCGATGCCGTTCAATGCGTCGCAGTGCACGTCGGCGGTGCTGTCACCCTACGGAACGCTGCGCCTGGACGGAGCGAAGGACGCGAAAGCCGACGGCCGGGCGGTGGCGGCGGAGTAGGCTTGGGGACATGCACGGAGTGCCCGCCGCGACCGTACTTCATGGGGCCGGCTGGAGAGCCGGCCCTACGTCGGCTAGGGTGTTGCTGGCGGGCCTAGCGAGCCCTCAGGGCACCCGCCGCCGCAGCTCCTCGAACCAATTCACGACCAGCTGGAACTCCTCCGTCGTCTTCCGGCCTTCGCTGAGGGCGATCGCGATGCGGTTGTCGGGCGCCACGTCGTAGTCCTCGTCGTACTTCCCCTCGACGATGAGGCGCGGTTTGCCGGCGCGGGGGCGGGGCGTCGTCTCGAGGGGGGCGATGAGCAGTTTGGGGCCGTTGTGATAGACGATCGAACGGCCGTCGGGCATCCAGCGCGCGGAGTTGCCGCCGTCGGTCGATACCTGCCATTTGCCGGCGGGCGTCGGGAAAGACGTGATGTAAACCTGGTAGTCGCCGGACTCGTTCGACGTGTACGCGAGCCAGCGGCCGTCGGGTGAGATCGCCGGCTCGGTCTCGTCGAACTCCGTCGCGATCAGCTCCCGCGGCTGGCGCGTGTAGAGCGGCATCGTCCAGAGATCGCTGCGCCGACCGAACTGGCCGAACACCATCGTCTTGCCGTCCGGCGACACGCAGGCGTGCTCCTGATCGTGCGTCGACGTCGTCAGCCGCTCCTCCGCGCCGGTCCCGTCGATCGCGCGCGTATAGAAGTTGTAGGCGCCGGTCCGGCTCGACGTGAAGATCACTCGCGAGCCGTCGGGCGTGATGACGCCGCCCGCGTCGTCGCCGCCATACGAGAGGCGCGTCATCGAGTCGCGTTCGAAGTCGAGATTCCACACGTCGTACGTCGACGTCTCGATCGCCACCACCGCCGACCGCCCGTCAGGCGCGACGTCGATGCCGCCGTAGTGACGCTTCGTCGGCACGATGGGCGTCTGCCGTCCGGACGCGTCGATCCAGAACAGGCTCGAGAGCGGCGCGCTGTCGCCGCCGTTCGCATAGACGAGGCTCCCAGTCTTCGAAAGCGCGAACTGTGCCTCGCCATCTGCGCCGCCGTGCGAGATGTTCGGCATCACGACGACCGCGTTCGTGCCGGCTTCCAGTTTGTCCGGATCGAACGGCACGGCCATCAGATTGCCGCTGCGGATGAACAGCAGATGGCCGGTCGGCGCATAGCGTGCAAAGTACGCGTTCGGCAGCACGACTTTTTTCGGCCCGCCGCCCGCGGTCGGAAAGGCGACGATCGATGAGTCGTCCCAGCCGCCGACGTTCCACACCGTCGCGAGATAGGTCTTGCCGTCGGGCAGCACCTCCGGCCACGCGACGGCGCGCAGCTGCTTCGCCGGATCGGTCTTCACCAGCTGCTTGCCTTCGCCGCCGCCATTCGCCGGAATTGCCCAGACGCCGCCGGCGAAGCCGCGCGTCGCGTAGAGCGTGTCGCCGAACCAGCTGATGCCGAGACCGCCGCCGGGGCTGTCGGAGAGGCGGGTGGCCGCGCCGCCTTCGCGCGGGATCTTCCAAAGCGCGCGGTTGCGCACGAAGCCGACCCACCGCCCGTCCGGCGAGAACGTCACGCTGTACGCGCCTTCCGTCCCCGCGATCGGCACCGGCGTCGGATTGTCGAGCGTCCGCAGATAGAGCTTCGACTCCTCCTGCGCGCCGTTCGTCAGACCGCGGTACACGATGCTGCGACCGTCGTTGGAGATCGCGAGCGCCGAGTTCTCCAACATCAGCGGCGGCGAAGCTCGGATCGAGAACCGCGAGATGCCTCGAGGCGCGGGCGGCCGGGGCGCGAGCTGCCAAACGGCGAACGCACCGAGCGCGATGCCCGCGGCGGTGAGTCCGACGTTGCGCAGCCATCCGAGTCGGGCGCGTTTGCGTGCGGCCGGGCCGATCGTTTCGCTGCTCGACGCGCCGATCCAACGCAGCTCGGCCGCCACGTCATGCGCGCTTTGCCAACGCTCGTCCGCATCTTTGACGAGGCACATCTTGATGACGCGCTCCAGCGCGGGCGGTGTCAACGGCTGCGTCGCGGAGATCGGTGAGGGATCGCGATCGAGGATCGATGCGATCAAGCTCGCCTTCGTCTTTCCATCGAACGCTCGCCTGCCGGTGACCATCTCGTACAGCACGACGCCGAGGGCGAAGATGTCGGTGCGGGCGTCGGCTTCGCGGCCTTCGATCTGCTCCGGCGCCATGTAGTGAAACGTCCCGACGATCGTCCCCTCCTCGGTCAGCGGCTTCAGCGACGACATGGCCGCCGTCGCCGCGTTCGGATCGCTCGCGAACGCCGGCTGCGAGAACTTCGCGAGTCCGAAGTCGAGCAGCTTCGCGCCGCTCTTCGTCAGGATGACGTTGCCCGGCTTGAGATCCCGATGCACGATCCCCGACCGATGCGCCCGATCCAGCGCCTCGGCGATCTCGACGCCATAGCGAAGCGCCTGTTCGAGCGGCAACGCGCCGCGGCCGAGACGGTCGGCGAGCGACTCGCCCTCGAGGAGCTCCATGACGAGGTACTCGACACCGTCCTGCGAGCCGACGTCGTAGAGCGCGCAGATGTGCGGATGGCTGATGGACGAGATCGCGCGCGCCTCCCGCTCGAAGCGTTCGCGCAGACGCGGATCGTGGGAGAAACGAGCGGGGAGGACTTTGATCGCGACGACGCGATCGAGGCGGGCGTCGCGGGCTCGATAGACCTCGCCCATCCCGCCCGCGCCGATTGGCGCGAGCACTTCGTAGGGACCGAGGCGCGTGCCGTTCGCGATCACTGCGACGCAGGATAGCGCGTCCGGTGCAGTGCCGCCGACCGAGAGGGGCCGGCGGCACAGGAGATGGCTATTGCCAGAAGTCGCGGGGGTAGAGCTTGTACAGCTTCGCGTCGGGATCGCCGGCCTTCAGGTACTCGGAGTACAGATCGAGCTGGCGATCGGGGCCGATGACCATGAACACGCCGTCGGCGATGCTCGACGCCTTCACGTTCGGGTCGTAGCCGGGGATGAAGCGCGCGTAGACGGCGTCCTTGCGGTCGAACAGCTTCGCGCCGAGCTCCGGATCCTTGCGCAGCTCGAGGATCGACTCGCGGAACTTGCGCACCTGGTCGGGCGTCTGGCCGTCGGCGAGATCGGCGGCCATGCCTTCCGCGCGGTTCTCGTAAGTCGCGGCGGAGCGGAATTCGTTGAAGATCTGGGCCACGGCGTAGTCGCCGAGGGAGGTGTCGCGCGGGGCGGTCTTGAGCTCGTTGACGACGAAGCGCACGGTCTGGGGCAGCTCCGGCGTGCGCTCGGCGTAGTAGCCCATGCGGCCGGTGCTGACCGAGGCGCGCAGGCCGTTGCTGTAGGCGAGGCCGGCGCCGATCGTCTTGAGGAAGATGCCGTGCGCGCCGTAGCCGGCGTGGAGGCGCGACGCGAGGTAGTCGAGCTGCTTCTCCTTGTCGCCGAAGTCGGCGTACGCGACGCTCGGGACGGACGTCGAGATCACGCCGCCTTTCATGTTCGGCGCAAGGAGGCCGACGTGGACCGGCTTCGTGGCCGAAGCATCGCGGGCGCGAAGACGGTCATCGATGAGCCGCGCCGTGCCGTGGCTCTGGCGCGCGACCGGCTCGCTCGACAGCGACGCGGCGAGCGCGTTGACCTTCGGCTCCAGCGCCTTCTGGTTCGCCGTCGAGCCGACGAGGAACATGCGCGCGTTGCCGGCGTGGAGCACCGTCTTGCGCACGGCGTCGAGCGCCGCGAGCGCGTCGGCGGGCGGCGTCATGAGGTCGTCGCGCATCTCGTTGCAGAGCTCCGTCCAGTCGGCGGTGAGGCTGGAGTCGGGGATCTCGATGAGCGTCAGGTCGAGATCCTTGAGCGCGTCGGCGACGATCGCCTTCGCCGCGGGCGAGAGCGTGTCCGCAGGCGCGGTGGCGACGAGCTTCTTGAGGTCCGCGCGCGAGGCGTTCTGCCCCTTCGACGCCATGTCGTTGAACCACGCGTTGAGCGTGTCGCGATCCGCGGCCGGCGCTTCTTTCAGGAGCCAACGCAGACGCAGCGCGTTGTGACTGCGGGTGAGGAAGGAGTCGGCGGCGAGGAACGCCGGATTCGTCTGCATCCGATACGCGGCGCCCGGGTTGTTCACCCAGTTCTCTTCCGCGCTCTGCATCGTGTTGCGCAATCCGCTGAGCGACTGATCGACGGCGTCGCGGATGCGCGGCAGGTTCTCCGGTCGCCAGTCGGGATGCTGCAGTACGAGCATCATCCAATCGATGGCGCGTTGCGCTTCCGCAGTGCCGATGCCGGAGCCGCGCAGGACGAGCTCCACGCGGTTCGTGCGGGGATTCGTCGAGAACGATGGATCGAGGCTGAGGATCTCCTTGCGCAGCCGGTCGGTCATCTGCTCGAACGAGACCGGCTTGCCGTTGTCGATGACGCCGACGCGGGTGAGAAGGATGGGGAGAAGCGAGACGTAGCGCAGCTGATTGGCCGGCACGCTGTCGAGGCGCAAGGCGATGCCGAGCTGCGCGCTGGTCATGTTGTCGAACGTGGAGGCGACGAGCGGGATGCCGTTGACGCTCTTCGTCGCGTACGTGAGCTGATCGTCGAGCGTCATCGGCGGCGACTTCACGAACTCGGGGCGGGCGATCTTCTTCGCCTCTTCCTCGATGCGCGCCGACTCGGCGTCGTATTCCGTGCGATAGCGTTTGACGGCTTCCTGCGGATCGGTGATTCCGTAGCTCTGCGCGAGTCGCGCCGCTTCCGCGTTGCCGCGCGCGATGCGCTCCTGCTCTTCGCGCTGGTTCACCGCGGGGCTCGGGCGCGCCGCCGCCACGAACGGCGTGACGCCGGTGATCTTCCACTTCGCGAGGTAGCCCTTCCAGACGTTCTTGCCGGAGGCGAGCTGTTTCTCGGCGAAGGCGACCTGCGGCTTGAGCGTGACCGACTTGCGGAAGTCGCTCGTCTTCTCCAGCGCGAGAAGCTGGTCCATCCACGACGAACGCCCGTTGCGGAAGCCGAAGCCGGGCGGCGTGTTCACGAACTTGGCGAGATCGCGCTGCAGCTCGATGAGGCGGGAGTGGATGCGGTCGTTGAAGTCCTTCAGCTCCGGCGAGCCGTCCGGCAGGCTCGCGATGCGATCGAGCTCGCCCGTGACCTTGCTCCGGATCGCCGCCAGCTTCTCTTCCGTGAAGTTTGACGGATTGACGTCGTTGAGGCCGACGTAGATCGGCATCCCCTGATCGGGGCTCACGTTGCTGAAGACCGACTTCGCGCCGATGTCCATCGAGCGCGTCTTGCTGTCGACGAAGATCTTGTAGAGGTTCGAGGTGGCGTCGCTGGCGAAGTTGTCGAAGAAGAGATTGAGGAGCAGCAGCTCGTTCGGCTCGACGTTGCGGTTCGCCGGCCAGGCGATCGCCATCGGGCTCGGCTGCTGCTCGTTGCGGTTCGGGTACTCCGCGATGCGAATCGCGCCCGCCGCGCCGCCGGACGGCGAGGGGAGGTCGGCCTGCGTCTTGGCGACGCGCTTCTCGTCGTTCGGCTGGACCTCGTTGAGGATCGCGTCCGTGCGGGTGAGGATCGAGTGCACCGTGACGCTCTTCGGGAACGAGGCGATGAGCCCCATGTTCGCCAGGTAGTAGTTCGACTTGTGGAAGTTGCGGATGTCTTCCGGCTTCATCGTCCGGATCCCGCTCGGCTCGCCGCCGGCGTTGTACGCGAGCGGATGGTGCTCGCCGTACTGGAGGTGGTCGACTTCCCGGAACAGCTGCCGGAACGGATTGCCCGTCGAGCTGACCATCTCGTTGTAGACGGAGCCCTTCTCCTCGAGGCGCAGCGTGTGGTCGGGGTTCTCCGTCACGCCGAAGTTGCGCACCTCGCGGCGGATCTCTTCATCCGTGTAGTTCGGATGGAGCATCGCGTCGAGCTGGCGGCCGAAGAGGTTGAAGAAGACGTCCGGGCCGCTGGCGGTGTTGAAGTGGTAGCTGGTGCGCCACTGCTGGGTGAACGCGTTGGAGCCGGAGAGCCACATCGTGTCGAGGCCGGCGAACGACCGGCCCTTCGTCCCTTTGCCGAGGAGGAGATGCTCCTGGGTGTGGGGCTCCCCCTGATCGGAGACCGGGTAGGAGTTCACCCACGTGTAGCCCTGGGGCACGGACTCGATCTGGAGGAGATCGAGGGTGAAGCCGGTGCGGTCGTGCACGAAACGGGCGCCGAGGGGCTTGTCGGAGTCGTTGAGGTAGACGGCTTCGACGCGGAATCCGTCCACGGTCTGGCCTTTGGTCAGCTTGTCGAGGTTCACGTCGTCTGCGGCGAAGGCGGTGGAGGCGAGGATCGAGAGGAAAAGCATGGTCGCGACTCTGCGCATTCAGGCTCCTTATCGGAGCGCATTGTAGTGGGTGGAGGAGGGTGGGACCTGTCACGGTCCGGGTGCCTCCTGGCTTCCGATGGCGTGCGCTATTCGCTGACGGTTATTGTTTCTCTCCGTCAAAGGAAATTCGTCCACCTCACCGGAAAGCGGTCGTTTTTGTAATCGTTTTCAGAAAAACGGGGTGGCGGTGACGAACTTTTGAGGCGCTTCCACGGAATTCCTGATGGCGGATGCCCCATGATGCATGGCGTCGGTGGGGAGGTGTAAACGGTTACCTCCGCATCGGCGCTCATTCTCAGGGGAGGGTGGGGAGCGGTCGGGAGAGCCCGGCCGGATGAGCGTCAACTTCCCGTGACGGATGGCGTGAAAAGCGCAAAACGGGGCGGGGAAGGGATGAAATCAGGAACGATGGTCCGCAAGTGCAGATCGATTTAACGTCATCAATTTCCGCTTGCGATCATCCGGAGTGGCGGTAATATGGTGCGACGGGCAGGAGCGCGGAGGGGGCCAGGTTCCGAGGCTTCCGAGCGCGAGTCCGGCGCGTCAGTTCCTGACAAAATCCGTAAGGATAGACTTTAAGATCGGAAGGAAGTAAACTCGCTTCCGTCCGTAATTCAAAAAGAGAAGAGGAGCGCGCGTTGAGTCCTGCAACCAAGAGCAATCGTGGTCGTCCCATTGTCCATACCGAGCCCTGGGCGAAGATTACCGTCGTCCTGTTGGATCGGCATGTTGCCTATCTCGACCGTCTTGCGATCGACATCCGTCTGAAGCACGGAAAGGCGATCAGCCGGGCGGAGATCATCCGTGGTCTGATCGAGGCGGCGTTCCAGAGCGGCATCGACCTCTCCCAGGCAGAATCGATCGATACCCTTGTCGATCTCCTGGTCGGGTCGATGCCGAAGTCGCGGAAAGCCGTTCGTTAGGACGCGGTGCTCGACGCCGGGCTTTGTTTCTAAGCCGCCCTGCGGCGAGTTGGGCAATTTCTTCCTCGCTGGACGCGTCGGTGAGATCGATTCCGCTCTCCACGACGCGTTCGAGGATCTTACGGATGGCTGCGGGCCATCCAAACGCCATCGGCATGTCCGGATTCATCTGCAGCGAAACCCGTTGCAGATATTCGAGATGATGCCCTGCTAGCACCAGGGTCTCCATCTCCCGGCTGCCGGTGGCATTTTCTTTTGTCGGGGTGGGGGTTTTCATCGTGATCCTAACGGCTCCATCACAGGAGTGACCGGGCGCCCGATTTCCCTACCCCGAATTTGAGGGTTTCTGCGAAAAGCACCAAAAAGGGTCGAATGACGATGACTCCCTCTCTCGACGCCGTCATCGTCGGAGCCGGCCCGAACGGTCTCGCCGCTGCGGTCGCGCTCGCCAGAGAAGGCCTCCGCGTCCGGGTCCTGGAGGCGAATGACGACATCGGCGGTGGCGCCCGCACCCGCGAGCTGACCCTGCCCGGCTTTCGTCACGACGTCTGCTCGGCCATCCATCCGATGGGCGTCGTCTCTCCCTTTCTCCGTGCGCTGCCGTTGGCGGAGCACGGCCTGGAGTGGTGTTTTCCTCCCGCAGCCATCGCCCATCCGCTCGATGACGGCACGGCCGCCACCCTCGAGCAGTCCCTCCTGGCCACCTGCCAAACCCTCGGCCCGGACGGCGACGCGTGGCGCGAGCTGATGGAGCCGTTTGCCCGCAATGCCGGGGCGCTTTTCGGAGAGATTCTGAAACCGATCTCGCTGCTGCCGCGGCATCCGTTCCTTCTGGCCCGTTTCGGCCTGGCCGGGTTACAGCCGGCGATGAAGCTCGCGCGCCGTTTTCGCACCGACGCCGCCCGCGGACTGTTTGGCGGCTGCGCGGCGCACTCCTTCCTCCCATTGGAGTGGGCGGGCTCCGCGTCCTTCGGCCTCGCCCTGGCGTTGGCCGGACACGCCGTCGGCTGGCCGGCTGCGCGCGGTGGCTCCGACTCCATCATCCGAGCCTTGGCCTCCTATCTCCAATCCCTCGGCGGCGAGATCGAGACCGGCATCCGCGTGCGGTCGTTGCGGGATGTGCCGCCATCGCGCGTCGTGCTGTTCGACGTCACGCCGCGTCAGCTCGCGGACATCGCCGGCGACGATCTCCCGCAGCGCTACGTTCGGAAGCTTCGCCGCTTCCGCTACGGGCCGGGCGTCTTCAAGGTCGACTTCGCGCTCGACGGGCCGATACCTTGGGCGGCGGAAGCCTGTCATCGCGCCGCGACGGTGCACGTAGGCGGGACGATCGAGGAGATCGCGACGCACGAGGCGGCGATCTGGCGCGGGGAGGTGACGGACAAGCCGTTCGTCCTCGTCGCGCAGCAGAGCGAGTTCGACGCGACGCGCGCACCGGCAGGGAAGCACACCGGCTGGGCCTACTGCCACGTCCCGCACGGCTCGACCATCGACATGACGGAGTTCATCGAACGACAGATCGAACGCTTCGCGCCCGGCTTCCGTCAGCGCATCCTCGCGAAGCACACGTTCAGCCCCGCGCAGTACGAGGCGCACGACGCGAACTTCGTCGGCGGCGACATCGCGGGCGGGGCCAACACGCTCTTGCAGTTTCTGGCGCGGCCCTTCCCGAGCGTCGACCCGTACGCGACGCCGAATCCACGCATCTTCATCGGCTCCAGCTCGACCCCCCCCGGCGGCGGTGTCCACGGAATGTGCGGCTACTGGGCCGCGCAA
>JAFAVZ010000461.1 GCA_019242175.1 Acidobacteriota bacterium | reverse complement strand
TACGCCTTCGCGCTGCTGGTAGGTGTCATCCTGAGCGCCGCAGAGCGCGAAGGATCTCCCGGCCTGGACGCTGATCGCCCGCATCAGGAGATCCTTCCCCGTCTTCGCGGGTCAGGATGACACGTGCGTTTACGCGTTCGCGCTGCTGCAGGTGTCATCCTGAGCGCCGTAGAGCGCGAAGGATCTCCCGGCCTGGACGCTGATCGCCCGCATCAGGAGATCCTTCCCCGTCTTCGCGGGTCAGGATGACACGTGCGTTTACGCCTTCGCGCTGCTGTAGGTGGCATCCATCAGGATAGCGTCAGCTCGCGGCCGCCCGCGCGTTTTCCCCGAGGAAGACGCGCAGCTCGTCGAGGCGCGAGTCGACGTCGTTCTCGCCGATCTCGATCAGCCGCGCGAGATAGTTCGGCTCGAACATCAGCAGCGAGACGAAGTCGGGCGACTCGGTCTCGTTCGCGCCGAGCGCGCGCGTCATCAACTTGATGTTGCGCGGCAGGTACCGCTCGTAGTCCGAGGCGAGGCGGCCGAGGTCCTGGGAGGGGCGGAGGACGAAGAGGTCGATGGCCTTGAAGCCGTTGCGTTCGCGCGGCTCGAGCTTGCCGATCAGATCGTTCATCCGCTCCATGCGCACGACGTCTTCATTGATCGCGTCGATGAAGACGGCGTTCACGAGCTGCCCAAGAATTTGTGCGGCGGGCGGATAGCCTTGCACGACCGGGCGGGAGATCTCGTCGGGCGTGCGCTGGTAGCCGGTGGACATCGCGAGGATGCGCCGCGCGCCGAGGTGGACGCAGGGGGAGAGGGGAGCGGCGAGGCGGATGCCGCCGTCGCCGTGCCAGCGATCGCCGATCTTCACCGCGGGGAAGAAGAACGGCAACGCGGAGGACGCCATCACGTGCTCCAGCGTGATGCTCGTCTCGACCGCGCGCTTCGTCGAGTCGTCGGAGAGGTCGGTCTCCGCGCCTTGTACCCAACGCACGCTCTGGCCGGTCGAATAGTCGAGCGTCATCAGCGAGAACGCGTGCAGGTCGCCGGAGCGGATGTTCTCCTCGATGCCGGGGATCGGATGGCCGGGACGCGCATAAAGATGATCGCGGAGCAGCTCGTAGAGCGGCCAGGGATCGACGAGGCCGAGCGGCCGCGTCCAGCGCCGCTTCGGGAAGAGCGAGGCGAGCGCGGAACGGAAGGGGACGAACGCGCGCGCGTCGAAGCGAAAGACGTTTCGACACTCCAGCGCGCTCCACAGGTCGGAGAGGACCTTCGCCTTGTCGGCGAGCGTTCCCGGCCGCGAGGCGAGCATCGCCGCGTTGATCGCGCCGGCCGAGACGCCGGTGATGATCTGGAACCTGAGGTCGGGAAACCGGCGAGCCAGGCCTTTGAGCAAACCGACCTGATACGCCGCGCGCGCTCCGCCTCCGGTCAGCATGACGGCCAGATCGGCCGTTTCGTTCTCTGCAACAGGGGCTAAGTGCAGATTACAGCTCACGACATGGCGTGACTGCACGCGTGTTGCCAGGCCAGGCCGGCACGGCCGGCAGCGTTTGAGCCAAGCCTGCACGGGGGCTTGCGTTCTCACCGCCCTCGCGTAATGCGGCGCCGCCAGTAGAATCATCGCCGCATGACTTACATCCCGCCGCTCAGCGACAACGCGCCCCGCCCTCGCCTCCCGCGCGAGCTCGACCCGGTCGAGGTCCGCATCCTCGGCTCGCTCATGGAAAAGCAGATGGCGACGCCCGAGTACTACCCGCTCACGCTCAACGCGCTCGTGGCCGCGACGAATCAGAAGTCGAACCGCGAGCCGGTGATGGAGCTCTCGGAGTCGGAGGCGCAACGCGCGCTCGATCGGCTGCAGGACGAGAAGCTGGTGTGGAAGGTGATGGGCGGCCGCGCCGTGCGCTGGGATCACAACCTCGATCACGTGTGGCATCTGAATCGCGGCGAGAAGGCGCTCATCACGCTGCTGTTTCTGCGCGGGCCGCAGACTGCCGGAGAGATGCGCGGCCGCAGCGATCGCTTGCACTCATTCGAGAGCGTGCAGGAAGTGGAAGATGTGTTGCGCGACATGGCCGCGCACAGCGAGCCGCTCGTCCGCGCGCTTCCGCGCCGCCCTGGGCAGAAGGAAGAACGCTGGGCGCATCTCGCCGGCGGCGCCGTAATCGACACGGCGCCAGTGTCGTTCGAGAGCGAGTCAGGATCGGCGCCAGCGAGCGAGCCGCTGTCCGCACGCGTGACGCGTCTCGAGACGCAGGTCGCCGAGCTGACGTCCGCGCTCAACGCGCTGAAGGAGAAGCTCGGCGAAACATAGGAGACGCGCGAAAACGTAGGGCCGGCTCTCCAGCCGGCCGCAGTCAAAAATGATGCGGCGGGCCTCGCCCGCCGCGAGCTTGCTTCATAGGGCCGGCTGGAGAGCCGGCCCTACGTTTTTGTGATGCCGTTACCGCTGCGCGGTGTCATTCTGAGCCCGCAGAGGGCGAAGAAGCTGCACCTTCAGGCGCAGCTCGAGATCGGTGCGGATCCTTCGCCATCTTCGCGGCTCAGGATGACACGTGCGTCTTAGCGCTGCGCCGAATCCGTCCGCACCCGCAAGTACACATAGATCGACTGCGGCTTGTGGCCGTAGCGGTTCTCCAGGCCGTGCGTCGCGGTGTGATAGTCGATGTTCACGCCGATGCCGCCGCGCATCGCATCCATCTTCAACGCATCGAACAGGTATCCAATGGTGAAATGCGTCGTCCGTTCGCGTCCGACCAGCGCCACCACCTCGGGCGGACGGTCCACCGTCTCGACACGCGCCATCACGAGGTTGCGTCCACCGCGGAACAATCCTTCCGCCGCGAACGACGAGAGATCGAGATCGGGGCGCAGCTCGCGTTTCGTGTAGATGAGGCTCGCGGCGCCGCGTTCGGCGTTGTACGCGAGCGAGGCGCTGGAGACTTCGAGGTCGGCATCGGTCAGCGTGCCGTGCGAGAGCTGCACGGAGACGTTGCGCGAGGAGAGCGTCAGTCGCGCGGACTGCGAGTCGATGTCGCCGCCGGTCTCGAGGCTCGAATGCCGGCCGGTCGTCACGGCGTGATGGAATGCGCTCGCCTCGAGCGTGAGGAACGGCGTGCCGAAGCCGGCGGTCACGACGCTCGTCGCGTAATGCCACGGCTCCTGCACGTCGTACGCGAACGGCGCCTCCACGAACTCCTCGGCCGAAGCGCGCTGTGCGTACGGAACGGCGCCGAGAGCGGGATCGCCGATCGGCGCGGCGTAGATGTGGAGAAAGGATGCGTTGCTGATGCGGTACGCGAAGTCGACGCCGACTTCGCCGATCGTCTCGTGCGCGCGCATGCGGTCGAGAAGCGGTCCGCCCGATTCCGCGGACACGACCTGGAGCAGTTGCGGATAGCCGTCTTTGTCGATGGTCCCCGACTCGAGCGAGCCGCGCGCGCGGATCATCACCAGGCCGCGACGCCCGAGGGTGCGCTGCACGCCGCCGGAGATCCAGTTCGTGGAGAACGTGCCGTTCTGCGTGTTGACCGGACCGGTCTCGCTGACCTGCGCCACCGTGGCGGCGCCTTCGAGGAACGTCGTCCATGCGCCGCGCGTCCAGAGGATCGGATGGCGCGGCTCGTCGCCGGGGTTGAACGCCGTCCCCGAGACGTTGCGCAGCAGGAACGTGCGCTGGAACGAGATGTCGTTCGACGTCTGCGCCGCGAGCGGCGCGGAGACGGCGAGCAGGACGAGGAGAGCTTTGACGATTCTCGACTTCACGGCGCGCGAGTGTGCAACAGTTCTGCCCGTCTGGGGAAGCGCCGATTCGTGCTATATCCGCCGCGTGCGCTACTGGATCAACACGGTGTCGCGAGACCACGTGCGGCGCGGCGTCGAAGGCGGCTTCACGCAGGCGGATCACGGCAAGGCGACGCGCCTGCGCAAGCTCGAGCCCGGCGATCTCCTCGTCTTCTACTCGCCGCGCACGACGTATCCGGACGGCGAGCCGTTGCAGGCTTTCACCGCGATCGGACGCATCACCGGCGACGCGCCGTATCAAGTCTCGATGAGCGAGACGTTCCAGCCTTGGCGCATCGCGACGGAGTTCGTTTCTTCACGCGAGGCGCCGATCCAGCCGCTCCTCGACGACCTCGACTTCATCCCCGACCGCCAGCGTTGGGGCTACAAGTTCCGCCTCGGCCTCTTCGAGATCGGACGGGAAGACTTCCTGCGCATCGCTCAGGCGATGCAAGCGGACATTGCATGACGAACTTGTGGCTCGCCACCGCTTTCTTCGCCCTCGTCGGACTGGCCGTGATCGCCGCGCGCCGCTCGATCGCCCGCGCGCAGTCGATGATTTTCGGTGGGACGATCCCGGCCGGCTGCGTGATCGCCGAGGGGATCGTGCTGATCGTGATCGGAACGCTGTTTCTGTTGCTGCGATGAAGAGAAAAGCGGTTTTGGTGCTCGCGTTGACGGAGAGCTTCCCTCTCGCGTACCTCGCGTTGCAGGCGTTCTTGCTGACCGGCTGGTTCGTCGATGATTCCGAGGCAGACGCGATGACTTCCGCGGACTGGACGCACGTCGCGGAAACGCGTTTCCTCTTCTGGGTCGTCCTCGCCGCGATTCTTGCCGCCGCGGTTCATTGGCTGAACCGCCGTATCGCGCCGCAGAGTCGCGTGGCGCTCGTGATGGCGATCCTCTACTTCATCGGCATCGCCGGCGCGTCGTTGTGCGGGGCGATTGATTTCGTGGCGACGAAGCCGTCGATGTAAAGAAAAAGGGCCGGCTGGAGAGCCGGCCCTACGTTCATTTCGGCGAGAGCGGAGCTACTTCGCGAACACGTCGTCGACTGGCGTGATCTTGATGTTCTCCGGCTTCAGGTTCAGCTTCAGCGAGCCGATGATCTTGTCCTCGTCCACGATGTCCTGCGGCTTCGGCGC
>JAFAVZ010000384.1 GCA_019242175.1 Acidobacteriota bacterium | reverse complement strand
CGATGAGAAAGTGGCGGCGGTTTTCCTGACTCGTCATCGCTTGCTCCGTGCTGCCCCATTCGATTGATACGCGGACCGTCCGAACGATCCACTGATCCACATCCCGTTCATGCGATTCCTCCTGTGTGCCGGCACGATCGGTCCGGGAGTGGGAGGAAGTCCTGAGGACCGCGCTTAGAATCTCTGAGTTCTTCTTAGAAATGAGCCCTCTCCCCGGCAGCGATTCCGTGCTTCTCTCGTTCGGTCCGTTCGTGCTCGACCGCGACCGGCGGCTGCTCACGCGCGACGGCGAGCCGGTCGCGATCACGCCGAAGGCCTTTGATCTCCTCGTCGCGCTCGCGGAACGGAGCGGCACGGAGGTGACGAAGGACGAGCTGATGAAGCGCCTCTGGCCGGACACGGCGGTCGAGGAAGGCAACCTCACCTTCCAGATCTCCGCCCTCCGCCGCACCCTCGGCGGCGACGGCGCGCGCTTCATCGCCACGCTGCCCGGCCGCGGCTATCAGTTCGTGGTCCCTGCGGCCGCAACGATCTCGCGCTCGCGCAATGCGCCGTCGACGCAGATCCGTTCGCTGGCCGTGCTGCCGTTCAAGCCGCTCGCGACCGCGGAGCGCGATGAGGCGCTGGAGCTCGGGATGGCCGACACGCTCATCACCCGTCTCAGCCGTTTGCCCGGCGTGGCGGTCTCGCCGATCAGCGCCGTGCGTCGCTACTCGAGCCTCGACGACGACTCGCTCGCCGCCGCCAAATCCCTCGGCGTCGATGCGGTCCTGGACGGCAGCATCCAACGCCGTGGCTCGCGGATGCGCGTGACGGTACGCCTGCTCCGCGCCGCGGACGGCAAGCCGGTCTGGGCCAGCCAGATCGACGAAGACGCGGCGGATCTCTTCGCCGTGCAGGACGTCGTGGCCGATCGCGTCGCGCGCTCCATCGCGCCGGCGCTGCATGAAGACGCGCGGGCCAAGCGGCCGACGGAAGACCTCGAGGCGTACGAGCTCTATCTCAAAGGCCGCTACGTCGTGACGTTCGATCCCGAAGCCGGTGAGGAGTTCTTCCGCCGCGCGCTCGTCCGCGATCCCCGTTTCGCCGCGGCGTGGGCGGCGACCGCCGAGTCGTGGCTCCTGCGTGGACGCTATCGCGACGCGTCTCCGCGCGAGTCGTTCGAGAAGGCGCGCGAGGCGGCGTCGAAGGCGGTGGCGCTCGATCCCGCGTTGCCGGAAGGGCACGCGCTGCTCGCCCAGGTTTACGCCGATCACGATTGGGATTGGGCCCGCGCCGAGCAGGAGTTCCGCCGCGCGTTGGAGCTGAACCCGAGCTCGGACGTCGCGCACGGACAGTACGCCTATCTCCTCTTCTTCCGCCGCGACTTCGACGGCGCGTTGGAACATTCGCGGCGGGCGACGGAGATCGATCCGCTCTCGCCGATGTGGGCCGTGCAACGCGGCTTCATCCTCGATTCGGTCGGCCGCCAGGACGAGGCGATCCGCCATCTCGAAGAAACGCTACGCCTCCATCCCCAATTCATCCCCGCCCTCCTCCACCTCGGCATGGCGCACACGAACGCCGGCGAGCCGCGAGTCGGCGTCGCGTGCCTGCGCGAGGCCGTGGCGCTCGCCCCCGATTCCTCGCAGTTGCTCGCGCTCCAGGCGTGGATGCACGCCCGCGCGAGAGATCGCGAAGCGGCGCTGGCCATCCTGCGCGATCTGGAGAAACGCCCCGAATCCGCGCCGGCGGCGCACAACCTCGCGCTCGCATGGACGGCGCTCGGAGATCGCGACCGCGCGTTCCACTGGCTCGAGGTCGCCGTCGATCGGCGCCTGTTCCTCGCGCGCGTCGTGACGGTCAGTCCCGGCTTCGAACCGCTGCGCTCCGATCCGCGTTACGCGGCGCTAGTCCGCCGGCTGGGTTTGTAGCCGGCTCTCGATGCGTCGATCGGGCACGAGCCAGATCATCGCGACGGCCACGTAGAGCAGATCCGCGATCCACGGCTGCACGAACGACAAGCCGACCGCCGCGGCGTAGAGCAGCAGCGAGATCTTCCCCTTGCGATCGCTGGCCACGGCGCGGGCGAGCAGCGACTCGTTGCCATCGACGCGAATGATCACCGTCTGCAGGATCGTGTACGCGACGGCGGAGAAAAAGAGCACGATGCCGTAGATCGCCGTCGGCCACGCGGCGGCGTGATTCTCGCCGACCCAGCTCGTCATGAACGGCACGAGCGAGAGCCAGAAGAGCAGATGCAGATTCGCCCACAACACGCCGCCGCTCACGTGCCGCGTTGCGTGCAGCATGTGGTGATGGTTGTTCCAGTAGATGCCAAGGTAGATGAAGCTGAGGATGTAGCTGAGGAGCTTGGGAAGGAGCGGGCGGAGATCGGCGAGCTCCGCGCCGTGGGGCTCGTGGAGCTCGAGGACCATGATCGTGATCAGGATCGCGATCACGCCGTCGCTGAAGGCCTCGAGCCGCTGCTTCGTCATCGCGCCATGATGCCATCGCGCCACGCGCGTGGCGAGGCGCCGAACTCCGCGCGGAACGTGCGCGTGAAGTTGGAGAGGTCGCCGAAGCCGGAGTCGAGCGCCACGTCGAGCACGCGCTCGTCGCCTTGCGCCAACCGCATCGCCGCCGCGCGCAAGCGTTGGCGCAGCGCGAACTGATGCGGCGTGATGCCCGCGACGCGCGCGAACGTGCGCAGGAAGTGATACGGGCTGAGACGCGCGTCGGCGGCCAGACTGTCGAGCGAGAGCGCGGCGTCCGCGTGGCGTTCGATGATGCGCACCGCGCGGGCGACTTTGGCGACCGCGTTCGCCGGCGGCTGCGCATCGACATTCGCTTCGTTCGCCAGCTGTGCCCCGCGTGCGGCGGCCATCACCGCCAGCTCCTCCCACGACGCGCCGTCGATTCCTTCCAACTTCGCGCAGGCGTTGGCGATCAGCGAAGACGTTTCGCGCATCGGCGGCACGCGGCTCGTGAGGAATCGCGGAGCGGTTCCGGTCGCGCGCTCGAACCAGTCGGGCTCGAAGAAGAACGCGATGCAGCGATCGCCCGAGCCGTGCTCGTGGGCACATTCGTACGCCATTCCGGGACGGCCGAAGAGAATCGAGCCGGGCGCCATCAGCTGCCCGTGCTTCGCGGTGCGGTACTGGAACGTGCCGGCGGCGACGAGCGAGACGGACAGCATCGCGTGCCGTTCCTCGAACGGACGATCGTCCGGACCGGACGTGCAAAGGATGTCCGCGACGCGCCAGCCGTCGCCTTCGCCGAGGATGCGGGAGGTGGCGCCGCCCGATGCGCCGTTTCGGCGTTTCGCCTGCAAAGCCTCCCGCAGCTCGACCGCAATTTTCGCCAAGACTCGCGCTCCTCTCTCCTTTTATAACCCAAACGTGCGGACCGGCTTCACCCGGTCCTGAGGCGGGCTGAAGCCGCCTCCACATTTCGGAGGGTTTTCATGACGATGATCGCATCACTCCTCGCCCCCGGTCCCGC
>JAFAVZ010000455.1 GCA_019242175.1 Acidobacteriota bacterium | reverse complement strand
CCGAATCGCCATTGTCACGCGGGAAAACGTAGGGCCGGCTCTCCAGCCGGCCGCAGTCGAGAATGATGCGGCGGGCGGTGCCCGCCGCGACCGTGATTCATGGGGCCGGCTAGAGAGCCGGCCCTACGTTTTGTCTAAGACGTGGGGCCGGGCTTCAGCCCGGCCTGGAACCGACGGAAGCCGGTTCCCACGTTCCTCTACGCGAGCGCCTCGAGCACTGCCTCGTGCACCAGCCCGTTTGTCGACACCGCACTCCCGCCCGCCCACGTGGCTTCGCCGCGGAGCGTCGTGAAGCGGCCGCCGGCTTCCTCCACGATCAGCTGGATCGCGGCGACGTCCCAAGGCGCTATCTCGGGCTCCACGGCCGCGTCCATCGCTCCTTCGGCGACGAGCATGTGGATCCAGAAGTCGCCGAAGGCGCGGGTGCGGTAGCAGGAGCGGGCGAGGGCGAGGAACTTGTCGGATAGGCCGGCTTTGTCGAAGTCGGCGATGCCGTCGTAGCCGAGTTGCGATTCCTCCAGCTTGGCTATGGACGAGACGCGGATCGGCGCGCCGTTGCAGAACGCGCCCTGGCCCCGTGCGGCCCACCAGCGGCGTTGCAGCGCGGGGGCGGAGACCACGCCCACTTCGAGCACGTCGTCCACCGCGAGCGCGATCAGCGTGCCGAAGACGGGGATGCCCCGGATGTAGTTCTTCGTCGCGTCGATCGGGTCGAGGATCCACTTGCGCTTCGCGTCCGACGCAGACGACGCGCCGAACTCTTCGCCGACGATGGCATCGGCGGCGGGGAGGCGGGAGCGCAACAGCCGCTCCACCGCCTCGTCCACCTCCGACACCGGCGTCGCATCGGCCTTCGTCCGCACGGCGAGCGACGCGGAGCGGAAATGCCCCAGCGTCAGCTCGTCTGCGGCGTCGGCCAGCGAAAGCGCGAGCTCGAGATCGGGCGTCACGGCTGCACGAGCTTGAGATTCGCCAGCAGCTGGATCGCGCGGTTCACCCACGCCTCGTCGATACTGTCGCCGGTCTCCATCGCCACGAGGTCGGCGATCTCCTTCGGCGAACGGCGTCCGTCCATGAAGTTCACCGTCTCGTAGAGCGCGAAGTCGAAGTCGCCCATCTTCGCCTTCTGCGAGTCGATCCAGGTGCGGTCCTCGCCGGTCTGCTCGCCCCACAGCTCGTCGAAGATCGGGAGGAGCGTCAGGCGCTTCGGTCCCTTGGCAGTCGCAGCCGGTGCGGGCGTCTTCGTTCCCCACGAGAACACGCCGCGGTTGGACAGCGTCACGTTCGGCAACGCCGCGGCATTCGTCGCGATGCGCTTCTGCACGTCGCCGGCGAGGCGCGTGTTGCCGGCGAGGCGCAGCTGCGACAGCAGCTCGCCGTCCGCGCGGAGGCGATCCGTGGCGACGAGCGGCGCGAGGCGCTGCCACTCGCTCTGGTCGGCGTTCGCCAGCCAATAGATGACGTTCGCCGCGAGCGCGCCGACGCGCTTCAGCTCCGTCGCATCGACCTTGTCCGTGCGGTCTTCGCTCGTGTGATGCGTCCAGTCCGGATCGTGGCCGAACATCGTCGAGGGAACGCCGATGCCGAGGAACATGTCGTGGTCGCTGCCCTGCGCGTAGGGAGTCACGGCCGAGTGCCAGTACTGGCGCGAGCCGGTCGGCGCGAAGAGGTTCGCCTCGCGCGCCTGGTCGAGCGCATCCGGCAGCAACGCGTCGAGGAACGACGGCACCGACTGCGGCGCGCGCGTCATGTAGAAGCGGCTGCCGGTCTTCTGCAGGTCCTCGCCGATCATGTCGAGATTGATGTTCGCCACGACGCAGTGATCGGTGCCGGGCGGCATCGTGCGCGGATCGTCGAACGACGCGCAGGCGCGCTGTTCGCCGTGGCGGGAAAGATAAGCGACGGTGCCGAAGTACTCGGGCACCCACATGAAGTGGATCGTGCGCCGCGGGTTCGGGATCTTGCCGGAGTTGATCAGCGCGGTGAGCGTGCGCAGCACCTCGAGCATCGCGGCCGAGCCGCTGGCATTGTCGTTCGCGCTCCACTGCGGATGGTCGAGATGCGCGGTCACGACGATCTCGTCCGGGCTCTCCGATCCGCGCAGCCAGCCGTGCGTCACGACGAGGCGACCCGGGCCGAGGTCGGCGTCGATCTTGCCGTGGACGCGCACCGCGCCTTTGGCCATGCGCACCTTGATCAGGTCGTACTGCGTGTCGGAGATCTGGAACGAGCCGCTCGTCTTCTCGATTTCGTTCACGCGCGTCCAGAGGCCGTTGTAACGGACCATGTCCGGATGGTCGCTGCGGTCGCCCGGCGGCGGATAGATCACCGCGCCGACCGCGCCGTATTTCTGGACGCCGAGGCGGACGACGTCGCGCGCGTAGCCGTAGGCGAGGACGACTTTGCCTTTCAGGTCCTTGCCGTTGTAGTCGGCGTCGCTGGTTCCTTTGCCGACGTCCACCAGCTCTCCGCTCCACTCGCCGCCTTTGGAGTACGTCGAGACGCACATCGGCGTGTCGGAGAACTTGCAGAGCTGGACGGGCTGGTCGCCTTCGATCCACAGCTCGCCGGAGTTGGCGTTCCAGCCCATGGGCCCGACCCAGGTCTGGTACTTCACGCGGCCGTCGGTAGCGAAGTACTCCATGTCGCCCTGCAGGCCGCTGATGCGGACGCCGTCGAGGATGACTTTGAGCGCGACGTCGACCATGTCGGGACCGGCCTGGATGCGATGAAACTCGGAGATGCGTCTCACATTCGACAGGGCCTTCTCGCCCGAATACTCGGCGGCGATGGTGTCGAACACTTTCTGGTTGATGACGTGGGGTGCGGCGTTGGCGGTGGCGGCGAGCAGGGTGAAGAGGAGCAGGAAACGCTTCATGGAGGCGGAGCGTAGCACTTTGTTTGCGGGGATTTTTGGTGCGGAACTTCATTTTTTCTCGCGCGTCTCATCAGATTCGCGAGACGACGCATTTGCCCTATCATCCGCGCCGTGTTCTGCGCTTTTCTGCTCGCACTTTTCGTGAGCGCGCCGCCGCAGGAATTGCGCTGGGGCGGCGACGCGGAGGGCGGCGCGCCGTTCGTGGAGGCCGATCCGAACGATCCGACGGTCGTCCGCGGCTTCGACGTCGAGGTCGCCGAGGAGATTGCCAAGGGGCTGGGGCGCAAGCCTCACTTCGTGCAGGTCTCGTTCTCGGCCATCGACCAGTCGGTGGCGCGCGGCGATTTCGACATCGGGATGAGCGGCGTGGAAGACACGGCGCCCCGCCGCGCGGCGATGGCGGCGACGATTCCCTACTTCGAGTTCCACGAGGTGCTCGCGGTGCGGGAGAAGGATCGCGACCGCTTCCGCACCCTCGAAGATCTCCGCGGCCATCGCGTAGGCACCCTCGGCGGCACCATCGCCTACGACCGGCTGCTCGAGGCGCAGAAGGACGGCGTGGTGCTCGTGTCTTACGA
>JAFAVZ010000160.1 GCA_019242175.1 Acidobacteriota bacterium | reverse complement strand
ACGTGCAGACGATCCTCACCGCGGTGACGATCGAAGGCAACGAGCAGGTGAAAGCGGCGGATCTGCCGCGCGTGCAGTTGCAGGTCGGCATGGCGCTCAACCCGCAGACCGAACGCGAGGACATCGTCGCGCTGCAGTCGTTCTACGCCGAGCGCGGAAACGCCGAGGTGCAGGTGGCGCCGCGGCTGGAGATCGCGCCGGACAAGGCGACGGCGAAGCTCGCGTACGTGATCACCGAGGGTCCGCAGATCAAGGTGGACGAAGTGGTGGTGCGCGGGAACACGTACACCGACTCGGTGCTCATCCTGCGCAAGTCGGAGCTGAAGAAGGGCGAGCCGTTCAGCTACACGAACATCCTCGAAGCGCAACGCAATCTCTATCGGCTCGGCATCTTCCGCCGCGTGGACGTGCAGCCGGAACAGGCCGGCACGTCCGTCGGCGATCGCAATGTCGTGATCTCCGTCGAGGAAGGAAAGAACCTCACCGTCTCCGGCTCGGTCGGTCTCACGAAGCAGCCGTCGCTCCCGATCTCGCCCCTCGGCTCGCTCTCCGTCGCGCACCGCAATCTCTTCGGAACGGGCCGCTACCTCGGCCTCGAGCTCGTGTCGAGCCGCGAGCGCAACGAGGCGTTCCTCACCTATCGCGAGCCTTTCATCTTCAACTACGACCTGCCGCTGCAGCTGACGGTGTTCCGCAGCGACTCGCGACGGACCGGCGCGCACATCGTGCAGAGCGGCACGTTCGTGGAGGTGACGAAGATCGCGCAGCTGCAGACGCGGTGGTCTCTGCGTTACGAGTACCGCATCGGCAAGTGTGTGAAGAATCCGGACGAGAAGAACGACCTCTGCGCGCTGGCCGAGACGGCGATCATTCCGGGCGTCGATCCGAGCGTGACGAACATCAGCATCTCCAGCGTGACGCCGACGTTCTTCTGGGATCGCCGCGACGACGCGCTGAATCCGCATCGCGGCTTCTTCACCAGCGCGTCGATCGAGTACGCGTTCCCGGTGCTCCGCGCCGACGCGCGCTTCTTCAAGTCGTTCACGCAGGCGAGCTACTACGTGCCGATGGGACGCTCGACGATCGCGCTCTCCGGCCGCATCGGCCTGACGCATCCCGTCGGGAACACCGAGGTGCCGCTTTCGGAGCGGTTTACCGCAGGCGGCGAGAACTCCCATCGCGCCTTCCCCCTCGACCGCCTCGGCACGATCTGCGAGACGAACTCCGACGGGACCGCCGTCGACCCGAACTGCGTCGGGACGCTGATCCTGCTGCCGGACAACACCGTGGCGCCCGTCGGCGGCAACGGGCTGTTCGTGATGAATGCGGAGTACCGGTTCCCGCTCTTCAGCAGCGTGGGCGGCGCGTTGTTCGTGGATGCCGGCCAGGTGTACCGCGACCCGCGGATCAACTTCGGCGACATCCGCTACGGGATCGGCACCGGCATCCGCTACATCTCGCCCGTGGGCCCGCTACGGTTCGACATCGGGTACAACCCGGACAAACGGCCGCACGAGCACCGCTGGTCGTACTTCATCACGCTGGGCTACGCGTTCTGAGAAATGTAGGGCCGGCTCTCCAGCCGACCCAATATCGACGCTGGGCCGGCTGGAGAGCCGGCCCTACATTTTCTAGAAGCTCGACTCGAGCGACTCTGCCGCGTTTTGCGCTCGTTCGCTTTCCAGCGTCGTCACCCGTTCGCGGAGGGCGCTGAGCTCCTCGTGCAGCTTCGCGATGTCGTCTTTCACGGCGTCGCGCGCGAGCTCGTGGAGCTTGTCGGTCAGCTTCTTCATCTGGTCGGACTGGAACTGAGTGAGCTTGCTCCAGGAGTCGCCGAAAAGATCCTTCAACGTCTGCTCGAAATCCTGCGCCATAGTGCCCGAATCGGCAGCAATTGAAGTGCCACGGCGATCCGTGGGAGGATGTTGCCCATGCCGACGGAGATCCGCACCTTCTCCGACTTCTGGCCCTACTACGTTCGGGCGCATTCCCAGCCACGCACCCGCTTCCTCCACGCCATCGGTTCGGTGCTCGCGCTCGTCTCCGTCGCGCTCGGGTTCGTCTACAGCTCCTGGTTCTTCCTCGCCGCGCCGCTCGTCGGCTACGCGTTCGCGTGGTACGCGCACTTCTTCGTCGAGCACAACAAGCCCGCGACGTTCGGCCACCCGTTCTACTCGCTCGCCGCCGACTACCGCATGCTCTTCCTGATGATGGCGGGGAAGATGGACGCGGAAGTCGCAAGGGCGTCCTTCCAGAAAATGTAGGGCCGGCTCTCCAGCCGGCCCCGTCCCGGGTTCATTGGGCCGGCTGGAGAGCCGGCCCTACATTCCTTTTCCCGTTTGCGTCGAAGACCGCGTTGCGCAGGAACTGCTCCGTCGTCCACGGCGCGTCGCCTCCGCCGAGGTATTTGTGGAACCATTCGAGGTGCGCGGTGTAGTAGAGCGCCATCTCGTACCAGCTCGGCCAGTGGCCGGCGTCCGAATACACGATCAGGCGCGACGGCACGTGCATCTTCTGCAGCGCGGTGTAGAACTGCAGCGACTGTGTGTACGGCACGCGGTAGTCGCGTTCGCCGGTGATCACGAGGCACGGCGTCTTGAAGTTCTTGACGTAGCTGGACGGTGACCACTTCGCGTACAGATCCGAGCCCCACGGCTGCCCGCGCATCTCCCACTCCGGGAACCAAAGCTCCTCGGTCGCCCCGAAGAACGACTCCATGTCATACAGGCCCATCATCGAGGCCAGCGCCTTGAAGCGCGTGGTGTGGCCTTCCAGCCAGTCCATCATGTAGCCGCCGTACGACCAGCCCATCGCGCCCATGCGGTTCTTGTCGACGTACGGCAGCTTCTCCAACGCGTCGGTCACGCGCATCACGTCTTCGTACGGCTTGCCGCCCCAGTCGCCGGAGATCGAGGCCGTGAACGCCTGGCCGAAGCCGTTCGAGCCGTGCGGATTGGGGAACGCCACGACGTAGCCCTGGCCCGGATAGACTTGCCAGTCGCCGCGGAACGCATCAGCCCACTGCTGCTGCGGGCCGCCGTGCACGTTGAGGATGAGCGGGTACTTCTTCGCCGGATCGAAGCCGTGCGGCTTGACGATGAAGACCTGGATCTTCGCGCCGTCGGCGCCCGTGACCCACATCGTCTCGGCCGGACGGATGTCGACTTCGGCGGCGAGCTCATCGTTGAGATGCGAGAGCGCACGGCGCTTCGAGGCGCCGCCGGAAAGCGTGGCGCGGAAGACCTCCGTCGGCTCGCCGACCGCGCGGCCGATGTAGAAGATGTCGTCGCCGGCGATCTCGTAGCTGTCGATCGTGCGGTCTTCGAAGAGGCGCGTGACGTTGCCGCTGGCGACGTCGACGCGCGAGATCGGGTTGCGGCCTTCGACGCCGCCGCTGATGACGATCGACTTCGAGTCGTCGGCCCAGCGGAAGTCCTCGACCCAGTTGTCGTACGACTGCGCGACGATGCGCGCCGTGCCGGCGCTCCGGTCGTAGATCTCGAGCTGCATGCGGCTCGACTCGTAGCCCAGATCCTTCTGCGTGACGTACGCGAG
>JAFAVZ010000143.1 GCA_019242175.1 Acidobacteriota bacterium | reverse complement strand
GCCGCGTGGCTGCCCGACTCGCGCCGCGCGGTGATCGCCGGCGCGTTGCCGAATCACGGCTACCAGCTGCTGCTCGTCGACACGCTCGACGAGACGGTGAAGCCGCTCTCGCCTGAAGCGATCTGGGGCGGGACGAGCCGGCCTTTCGCGGTCTCGCCGGACGGCCGCACCGTCGCCGGCATGACCGCGCAGGAGACGATCGCGCTCTACTCCGTCGACGGCTCCGCGCAGCCGCTCGCCGTGCAAGGCGCGGAACCGGGCGAAGTGCCGATCGCCTGGACGCCCGACGCCCAGGCGCTCTACGTCTACCGCCCCACCGCCCTCCCCGCGCAAGTCATCCGCATCGCGCTCGCGACCGGCGCGCGCGAGCCGTGGAAGCAGTTCTCGCCGCCCGATCCCGCCGGCGTGTACAAGATCGCGCCGGTCCTCCTGACGCCCGACGCGACCGCGTACGCGTACAACGCGCTGCGCGTGCTGAACGATCTTTATGTGGCGGAAGGAATGCGTTAATCTCCTGCCCGATGCCCCGGTCCCTCACCAACCTCTTCGGAACGAGAACGCCGTTCACGCCCGCCTCCGCGCGCAACTGGCTGCGGGCCGGCAATCGGCAGATCAACCGCGAAGTCGACGCCTGGCTCCCCGACTTTCTCGGCAGCGGCAACCGCGCCTACGGCTTCCTGCGCCACGACCAGTTCGTGCGCGATCTCGAGCGCTGGGTCCAGGTCCACACGTTCGGCCTGGTTTTCACCGGCCATCCGCTGGGCATGCTCCGCAATCACTTCCTGAACACGGGGAACCCGCCAGCCGGGCCGCCCGACACGACGCAGCCGGCGACGTATCTGACCATCGTCGATCAGATGGTCCAGATCGGAACGCGCCAGCATTGCCTGATGTACGACAACCCGATCGATCCCCTCGACCGGGCCGAGCCGGTGCTTCTCCCGAACGTCAACTTCACGGCCATGCGCGACGACGACGATCCGCATCGCCTCGACGCGCCGGTGATCACGAACGCCGGCACCTGGTGGTTCACGCCCGTGCAGACCGGCTGCACGGTGATCATCGCCGACTGGGGCAACGGCGAGTACTCGATGACCCACCTCCGCCCGCACAACGACGAGTCGTACGGCAAGGCGATGGCCTGGGTCTTGGAGAAGTCGAGCACGTTCAAGGCGTCGTTCAAGTCGACGGCGCTGCAGACGAACGTCACGACCGTGATCGACCAGGTGCCGTTCGAGCCCGACCGCTACATCCTCGTGCAGTCCAACCACACCGCCGAGACGGAGAACGTGGTCGTCATCGGCCACCGCCCGGGCGGCGTCGGCCCATGGCGCTTCTTCTTCCAACGCTATCCGCGCTACACCGTGACCGGTCCGGTGACCGCCGCCGGCGAGCTGCAGTGGGAAATCTGGGATTTCATGAGCGGCTATCGTCCGGCCTCGCTCGGAAGGTGAGCTAACCGCAACCCGCGCGCGTCGTCGAACCCGACATGCGCAAGCTCGCCATCCTCCTCCTCGCCCTCCTCACGATCGCCGCCGCCGGGAAGGACAAGCACAAACACAAGGAGAAGCGCTTCGATCCCGCGCCCGTCGCCAACGCCCGCGCAGCGGCCGGCTACTACGTCGGCCCCGACGCGCAGCACTTCCTGGAGCTGGCCGCGAACGGCACCGGCACGATGAGCGGCGTCCCGCTGACGAACATCAAGATCGATCGCGAGCACTTCTCCGCCGCCACGCGCGACGGAAAGCCGGTGCGCGGCATGTTCGTGAACCGGGTGATGAACGACGACGTCGCCTTCGGCATCATCCTCGACGAGCCGCAATTCGAGCTCGGCGGCGGCGCGACGACGAGTCCGTTCTATCGACGGAAGTAGTTGCTGGTTGCTGGTTGCTGGTTGCTGGTTGCTGGTTGCTGCTTGCTGCTTGCTGGTTGCTGGTTGCTGCTTGCTGCTTGCTGCTTGCTGCTTGCTGCTTGCTGCTTGCTGCTTGCTGCTTGCTGCTTGCTGGTTGCTGGTTGCTGGTTGCTGGCAAGAACTACGACGCGCGAGCAACCAGCAACCAGCAACTAGCAACCAGCAACTAACAATTACAATCCGCGGCGCTTGCTGCGCGACGTCGCCGTCATCTCTCTCGCCACCCTCGCCGCCGGCGCGATCAACGCCATCGCCGGCGGCGGAACGCTTCTCTCGTTCCCGGCGCTGCTCTGGATCGGGCGCAGCGCGATCGCCGCCAACGCGACGAACAGCGTCGCGCTCTGGCCCGGCTCCCTCGCCGGAGCGCTCGGCTTCCGCAACGAAGTGCAGACGCTCTCCCGCTGGCTGCTCTGGCTGATGATCCCGTCCCTCGCCGGCGGCGCGATCGGCGCGCTGCTCCTGCTCCACACGCCGGAGAAGCTCTTCACGCAAATCGTCCCCTGGCTGATCCTCGGCGCCACCGTGCTCCTCGCGGGCCAGGAGCTGATCGCGAAACGCCTCCGGTCGCTCACTTCGGCGAACGAACATCCGTCGCGCGGATGGATCGTCTTCGCGTTCACGTTCCAGCTCTTCGTCGCGATCTACGGCGGCTACTTCGGCGCCGGCCAGGGCATCCTGATGCTCGCCTCCCTCGGTCTCATTGGCCTCACCGACCTGCACCAGATGAACGGCCTGAAGAACCTCCTCGCGACGTGCATCAACGGCGTAGCCGCGATCCTCTTCGCCATCTCCGGCAAGGTGCTTTGGCGCGACGCCGCGATCATGACCGTCGCCGCCATCGCCGGCGGTTACCTCGGCGCCCGCGTGGCCCGCCGCCTCGGCCGCAAGTTCGTACGCTTCGCCGTGGTGACGATCGGCTTCGTGATGACGATCGCGCTGTTTTTGAAAATGTAGGGCCGGCTCTCCAGCCGGCCCAGCGTCGATATCGGGCCGGCTGGAGAGCCGGCCCTACATTTCACGCATTCATCGCATCGCGGAAACCAACAGCCAGATCGCCAGCCCGATCGCCGCCGCGGCGAACAACCACGGCAACACCCACCGCCCGATCCGTTTGCGCGGGGCGGCGGGCGGCGGGGCGGAGATCATCTTCCCCCTCCGCGTATGCGAGATCTCGCCCTTCCCCGAATCGACGACCGCGGCGGCGCGGTCGCGGCATTCGTAGCAGTCGTCGAGATGCTGAGCGATCGCCAGCAACTCGTCCACCGAAGCGTGGCGGGAGACGTACAGCTCGATCTCTTCCTGTGTGAGATGCATCTACACGACCCAACCCTGCGGACGCTGCCGAACCCGCACTCAGCGTCGCGGCGGGGCTCGGATAGGAGTCGTGATGCAGATCACATTTGCGTTCTTTTCACGAGAATGCGCATACGTCGAGAATGGAAGATTGACGCTCCCCGCGGAATTCGTGCTATCCGTATGCAGTGACCGCGGATCGCTGGCTCCGGAGCGTGGGGCCGTGGCTCATCGCCATCGGCGGCACCGCTCTCGTCACCGCCCTCGGCCGCGAGCTGGACATGAATCCGAGCACGGCCGGATTCCTCTTCCTCATCGTCGTCCTCGTCTCCTCGTTGCGCGGCGGCCTCCTCGTCGCGATGGTCGCCTCGGTCATCGCGACGCTCTCGTACAACTTCTTCTTCTTTCCGCCGCTGCACACGCTCTCGATCTCCGAGCCGGCGAACTGGGTCGCGCTCGCGGCGTTCCTCGTCACGTCCGTGATCGTGAACCGCCTCGTGATCGATGCCCGCGTCGCGGCCGAACGCGCCGATCAACGGCGCAACGAGCTCGAGACGCTCTACGCGCTGAGCATCGAGCTCTTCACCGCCGGCGCCGTCGGCGATGCGACCGAACGCGCGTTGAAACTGCTCGGCGCGAAGAGCAGCAGCCTCGCGTTTTTCGACGCGCAATCGACGCCGGAGCTCGAGCACCTCCAGAGAAGCGGCGAGCCGTTGGAGCTCCCCTCGCCCGACGGCCGCGATGTCTACCTCCCGCTCTTCCTCGGCGGCAAAGTCACCGGCGCACTCATCGCCCGCGGCACCGACGCGTCGCTTCCCGCGCTCGTCTCCGCGTCTCGCCTCATCGGCCTTGCGCTCGAACGCGAGAAGTTCCTGGAGGAGAACGCGCACGTGCAAGCGTTGCGCGAAAGCGAGACGCTGAAGACGTCGCTGCTGCGCGCGATCTCCCACGACCTCACGACGCCGCTCACCGCGATCACCATCCACACCGAAGGCCTGCGTCGCAAAGCGGAGCGGGATGCAGAGTTGAAGGACTCGGTCAGCGGCATCGCCGGCGAGACGAGCCGACTGCGGCGTCGCATCGACAACCTCCTGGCCATGGCCAGACTCGAAGCGGGTAAGGCGAAGCCGCGCCGCGAGCCGACGCCGCCCGCCGATCTCTTCCGCGCCGTGCGCGAGAATCTCCCGCTGGTGTTCGGCGCCCGCCAGATCCTCGTGCACGTCGAGGGCGACTGCCCCGACGCGAACGTCGATCCGTTCCTCGCGCTGGAGATTCTCGTGAACCTCATCGAGAACGCGCACCGCGTCTCGCCGCCCGAAACGGCGATCGAGCTGCGCGCGCGCACGCATCCGCTCGATCCGAACCAGGTACGCATCGAGGTGCTCGACCGCGGTCCGGGCATGCCGCCCGGCGTCGCCGATGCGGACGGCAATCTCCTCGCCGGCGCCACGAGCGACGTCGCCCAACGCGGCCTCGGGCTGGAGATCGCCCGCACGTTCGCCGCCGCGAACGGCGGCTCGCTCGGCATCACGCCTCGTCCCGGCGGCGGCACCATCGCGCGCATCGACGTGCCGGCCGCGCTGCTGCCAGAATCGGAGCCCGCATGACCATCGCACCCTTGATGCTCGTCGTCGACGACGATCCCGCGATCCGCGAGTCGCTCGGCCGCGAGCTCGAGGCGAGCGGCTACACGACCGTGCTCGCCAGCGACGGCCTCGCCGGCGTCCACGCGTTCCAGACCCACGCGCCCGATCTCGTCCTGACCGACTTGTCGATGCCGCGCTCCGATGGCTTCGAATTGATCGCCGCCATCCGCGCGACGTCGAACACGCCGATCCTCGTCCTCTCCGTCCGCGGCAACGACGCCGACAAAATCCGGGCCCTCGACCTCGGCGCCGACGACTTCGTCACGAAGCCGTTCTCCGTCGGCGAGCTCCTCGCCCGCGTCCGATCCCAGCTCCGCCGCCACAGCGGGACGCCGCCCACCGTCCTCGCCTTCGACGATTTGCGCATCGATCTCGAACGCCGCCGCGTCGTGCAGGGCGGCCGCGAGATCCGCCTCACGCCGACCGAGTACTCGCTCCTCGAATTGCTCGCGACGAACGCCGGCAAGCCGATGTTCACCGACCACATCATCGCCCGCGTCTGGCGCGACGCGCCGGGCACGACCGCCGACACCGTGCGCGTCCACATGGTCGCGTTGCGCAAGAAGATCGAGCCCGAGCCTTCGTCGCCGCGCTACATCGTCACCGAGCCGTGGGTCGGCTATCGCTTCATCGCCGAGCCGGTCGCCGATGGCCTCCAATGACATCGTCAGAAGTGACGGCCGCGCGAAAACGGCGAGCCTCGTGACGGGTTGATCAAAAAGCGCAACGGGCCGGGACCGGTGAGCGGGCGTCTCGCCCGCGAGCGGCCGGGCGTCTCGCCCGGTCGCCTCGTTTCGGTGCGCACGGACCGCGGCAC
>JAFAVZ010000073.1 GCA_019242175.1 Acidobacteriota bacterium | reverse complement strand
GGAGGTCATCGTCATACCGTTGATGACCCAACGCGCCACCTGACCGGTGGAGGTGTTCTGCAGGATGAGGGCGTCGCCGCCGACATTGGCGGTGGCGATGACTTTCCATCCGGCGACCGGCGTGCTGATCGTGCCGTTCGCGGCGATCGTCGCGCCGTTCATCTGCCACTCCTTCACTTCGCGGGTGACGTTGTTCTGCAGGATCACGTCGGCCTTGCCGTCCTTGTTGAAGTCACGGGTGCCGACGATCCGCCAATCGGTGCTGAGGGTGGTCACCACCCAGCCGCCGGAGAGCGTCAGGCCGTTCATCTTCCACATCGCGATCTGGCCGGTGCTGCTGTTCTGCAGGAGGATGTCGGTCATGCCGTCGCCGTCGAAGTCGCCCGTCGCGGCGGGCTTCCAGCCGGCGGTCGGGTTGTTGATGACTCCGCCCGTGGCGAGCGTCGAACCGTTCATCAGCCAGCCCGCAACGCTGTTGCTCGAGCTGTTCTGCAGGACGATGTCGCTACGGCCTTCGCCGGAGAGGTCGCCCTTGGCCGTCTCCACCACGACGGTGACTGCCGCCGTGACGGAAGTGGCGTAGGACGCGTTGCCGACGTAGGAAGCCGTGATGTTGTGCACGCCGACCGTGAGGGTCGAGATGTTCAACGCGGCGCTGCCGGAACTGAGGCTGATGGTGCCGAGGACCGTGGCGCCGTCATAGAACGTCACGCTGCCGGTCGGCGTACCGCTGGTGGCGGTGACCGTCGCCGTGAGGGTGACCGGGCGGCTGAACGTCGGGTTGAGGCTCGAGGCGACGAGGTTGGTGCCGGTCGCGATCTTGCCGATGTTCTCGATGAGCGAGGTGGACGTCGACGGCAGGAATCCGGTGATGCCCTCGAACCGCGCCGACATCGTGTGCAGGCCGGCGCTCAACGAGCTGGTGGTGTACGTGGCCACGCCGGCCGAGACCGTACCGGTGCCGATCGGCGTGCCGCCGTCGAGGAACGTGACGGTGCCGCTGGTCGGCGCGCCGGCGGACGAGGAGACCGTCGCGGTGAAGGTGACCGAGGAGCCGAGCGGCGAGGGGTTCGCGCTGGCGGTGAGCGTGGTGGTGGTGGCGATCACGCAGCCCGTGTCCGCGACCAGCGTCGCGAACGGAGTCTCGACCACGCCGCTGAAGGCGATGTTGTCGAGCTTCCAGCCGGTGCCGGCGGTGTTGTCGTCAGCGCCCGTGCGGAAGCGGAACCGCACCGTGCTGCCCGGCGCCACAGCCCGGACGATGGTCACGTGCGTGACCGTGCTCAGCGTGCCCGTGTAGGCCTTGCGGCCGTTCAGCGGGTTCGTGCCGCCGGCGACGAGGGTGACCGTGTAGCCGTTGGTCGTGCCGCTGCCGTTGGTGCCGACGTCGCTCCAGGCGCCGCCGTTCACCGACATCTCGATCACGCCGCCGTCGAAGGTGTTCTCGAAGCTGTACGTGTGATCGAACTGCATGGTGACGCTGCCCGAGCCGTCGACGGTGAAGACCGGCGAAACCAGGCGGTTGTCCGACGGCGCGCCGCCGTTCGGTCCGAACCACTGATGGCTCATCGGATTGACCGTGAGGATGGAGAACGGCGCGATGTTGCCGAGGACCGGATCGAAGTCCAGCGTCCAGGGCGACGAGACGACGGTCTCCGCTTCGACGGTGTCGGTGGCGGAGGAAGCCGGGATGATGTCGGTGTTCGCGCGGAACGAAGCGGTGCCGTTGCGCGAGCCGGTGACCGTCGGATCGGTGACGGTGATCTGGAAGTCGAGCTGCTGCATGCCCGCCGTTCCCGGCGCGAGGAGCACGTTGACGGACGCTGCCACGGAGGCGAGCGGATCCGACGTCGGGAAGTTGATGGTCGTGCCGTTCGGGAACGAAACGCCCGGCGTCGTGGTGGCGATGGTGGCCGTGGTGGAGGTGAGAGGAACGCTGCCGACGTTCTTGACGACGACGGTCAGTTTTCCGTACTCACCGGCGTCGAGAACGCCGTCGGCATCGCAGTTGGCGACGCTGTCATCGAGCTGCGTGCCGGCGCTGACGATCACGTCCGGCGCGACGACGAAGCTCTCGACCACGCCCGCATGGGTCGTGGAGGCGCGATCCGGAGCGACCGCGCCGACGCCCATGCCGCGCTTGGCGAAGGCGGCCCAGAACTCGAGGTAGTCGGTGTAGTCGTTGGCATAGGCCGCGGCGAGCACGGCGTCGCGGGCTTCGAGGAAGGTCGGCGCAGCCGGCGTGAGCGCAAGCGAAGCGACGAGGTACGTCTTCATCCGATCCTGCGCCTGCTGGAACGTCATGCGGGGCGTGGCGCCCTGCGTGTCGCGCAGCAGCGAGGCATAGCACTCCCACAGCGTGTTCGCCCAAATCTCGCCCGAGTTATGCACCTCGGCGTTGGTGCCGCCGGAAGCGACCGGAGGGCCGACCGGCAGAGCCTGGCCATTGGTGATGTGCTTGAACGTGAAGGCGTTGTAGTTCGTCATGTCCGTCGAGTACGGCGTGCGACGGATGCCGAGGTAGTAGCCGTGGTTGAGCGCGGCGTTGAAGTTCACGCCGCTTGTGGCGTACGTGGCCATGGCGTACACGCCGCCCCACGTGGCGTTGCTGGGCGTGTTGATGTCGTCCGGACGGACGGTGAGCATCATGGAGTTGAAGTCGCCCCAGCCCTCACCCATCGAGCGGCCCTGGTTGTTCGAGAGACCGGCCGCGTTGGAGATCAGGCGGTTGCTGAGGTAGTGGCCCCACTCGTGGAAGACGACCTGGTTGTCCAGCGCGCCGTCGCGGTCAGCGAAGCGGTGGAGCCGCATCGTGACGACGTTGGGCACGGCCAGCTGCGTCTTGATCGGAGCCGCGGAGTTGAAGGAGATCGTGGCCAGCGGCTTCGACCATACGGTGTTGAAGCCGGTGATGTTCACGACGTTGTTGGCGCTGGAGCCGCTCTGCCAAACCATGAGGATGGCCGTGGCCGAGGTGGCGTTGAGCTTCGTGACGCGGGCGCTGAAGGCCGACGTGTAGTCGAACATGGCGATCTTGCCCGCCAGGGCTCCCGCGTTCGTCACGTTGTTGCTGGCGTCGAAGGTGGCGATGAGCACGTCGCCCGTGACGTCGAAGACCTGCGGGCCGGGCATGCTCACACCCTGCGAGCGCACCCCGGCGATGCCGGCCGGCGCGAGGATCTCGTTCACGTTCGACTTGTTCGGGAAGTTGTACATCTGCATGCGCGGACGGCCGCCGTCAGACGGCGTGCTCATGTTCGCGTTGGAGAAGCCGCTGTAATCCTGCACCTCGGCACGGACGTTGTCGTTGCCCAGGCCGCCGCGGCCGAAGTTGTCCGTCTGCGCATTGCGCATCGCCTCGGTGAAGCCGGCGTCGTAATACCAGTCGTGAAGGAAGTTGACGTTGTAGAAGAGCTGCTGGATCGAGCCCTGGCGCGCTTCCGCACTGGCATGGTTCACGTCCGGAACGTGCGTGTGCAGGAACTGGCCGGCGCCGGTGATCTGCGCGCGGTAGTCGCCGGTCGGAGGATCGGCAGGAGGAGCGACGGGGGAGAGGCCGTCGTCCGTCGTCGGATTGCCCGAGGCATCGGTCAAGCCGGAGAGATCGAGGTAGGCGTCGGCATTGTTGCAGACC
>JAFAVZ010000680.1 GCA_019242175.1 Acidobacteriota bacterium | reverse complement strand
CCGGCTTCAGCCGGTTCCGGGGCGGGGCTCGAAGCCCGCCCCCACGTGCATCACTCCTCACCCCACCGTATCTGCGAGCGCCATGATCAGCGCGGCGCCGTCCCCCGCCCAAGCGCTGCCGTGCATGCAGGCGAGTGTCGTCGGCGCCGTCGCCGCGAGGCGTGCGAATGTCGCGCGTGAGTTGCGCGACTCGCTCCAGAAGTCGGGCATGCCGGGCATGCCGTGATGGCGAAACTGTTCGGTGGGCCCGAGGATGTCGCTGGAGGTGAGGGCCGGCGTTTGGGAGCCGCCCTGCGTGAAGAGATCGCCGCAGAAAAGCGTCGCCGTCTGCTCGTCGAACAGATAGCCGGTCTCCCAGTTGTGGGGGAGATGCGGCGCATCGATCCAGCGCAGCGTGCGCCCGCTGGCGAGCGTCAGCGTTTCGCCGTCGCCGAGGGCTCGGGCTGGTCGGAGGGCGAGATCGTTGACCGAGACCATTGCCGCGACGCGGCTCGCCACCGGCTCCGCATCCTTCGCGATGGTCAGGAAGTCGTTCAGCGATCCGCACTCATCCGCCTCGACATGGGAGAACGCGATGTACCGCAATTGCCTAACCGGCAGCACATGTCCGATCGCCTCCGACACGAGCGGGAACAACGCGCGCGGGCCGGTGTGGAAGAGCAGCGGCTCGGCGTCGCGCACGAGGTACTGGTTGAACGAGAAGCCGCCGGGCAGCACGCTCTCCGGCACCGGCGTATTGATGCGGTAGATGCCCTCGGCGATCTCGTCGATGGTGGTTCCGGACTGTGCATTGGTGATCATTTCTTACTCCTTGCGTCGAGCAGCCTGCGTTCGAGCAGCTGCGCGGTTTCGTCGACGGCGGCCGTGTGGGAGAGGCCGGCGTCGATCAGTTGGTGATAGACGGCGAAGTTGAGGATGGCGACGACGAGGGCGAACGTCCGTTTGCCGACGCGCAGCGGCTTGAGCGCCGCGGCGACGAGCTCCCGCCGATGCTCTTCTCCCTGCGTCATCGACCGCTCCAGCGCCGCGAATTGCGATCGCTCGCTGCGGATGCGTTCCATCCACGGCGTGCGTTTGTGGAAAGCGAACAGCTCGCTGACGAGCGTGCGGATGCGGTCGCCCGGATCGGTGATGCCGTGGAAGATCTGCGCGGTCGGCGGCTGGACGAGCGCCATGGTGAATTCGCCGCAGGCGGCGACGACGTCGTCGTAGGTGGGGAAGTGATGGTAGACGGTGCCGATGCCGACGTCCGCGCGACTCGCGATGTCGCGGAACGTCGTGGCCCCGACGCCTTTGTCGAGATGGAGCTGATGCGTGGCCTCGACGATCCGTCTCTTCGTGTCGAGGGCCGAGTCGGCTCGGCGTTGCATGCGGTAATGGCGAGGGCTCATGGCGTCAGCTCCATTTCGTTGAACGAACGTTCCATCAATTTGTTGCGAGGAGGGTCCGAAGTCAAGGCCGGATGTCACGGTGAAGTAAACTGCGCGCTCATGAAGAAGCGTTGCGTCGCCGCTCTCCTCACGCTCCTCGCCTCGACCGTTCCTGCGCTCGCCCAACGCACCCAGAAGCCGCCTCTGCACGGAGCGCATTGGATGGCCATCACCGGCAAGCCACTCGCCGCCACGGCCGGCTCGATGATGTTCCAGAAAGGCGGGAACGCCGTCGACGCGGCGGCGGCGATGATCGCCGCGAGCTGCACGATGTGGGACACGCTCAGCTGGGGCGGCGAGACCCAGGCGCTGATCTACAACCCGAAGACCAGGAAGGTCATCGGCATCAACGCCCTCGGGTACGCGCCGACCGGCGCGACGCCCGAGTTCTTCAAGGGAAAGAGTCTCCGCTATCCGCCCGAGTACGGTCCGCTCGCGGCCGTGACGCCGGGCACGCCGGGCGGGATCATGCTGATGCTCGCCGAGTACGGCACGCTCTCCCTCAAAGACGTCCTCACACCTTCGATCCAGATGGCCGACGGCTACGCGATCGAGGCCCAGCTGGCGAACACGATCGAGCGCCAGAAGGACCGCATCAAGCAGTGGCCGTACGCGCGCACGGTGATGCTGACCCACGGCAGCGACGCGGCTGCTTCTTCATCGACCCCGGCCGCGAGCACCGCGGGCGGTCCCACGCCCGAGCACGATCGTCCCGCGTCCGCGCTCGCACCGGCACGGGCGCGGCGCGAGTCGCCCGATCCGGGCGAGATGTTTCGCCAGCCCGATCTCGCCGCGACGTTGCGCAAACTGGTCGACGCCGAGCAGCAGGCGCTGAAGGCGGGCAAGAGCCGCAAAGAGGCGATCTGGGCCGCATACGACCGTTTCTACAAGGGCGACATCGCCCAGGAGATCGCGCGCGGAACGCAGGAGCAGGGCGGTCTCATCACCGCCGCCGATCTCGCCGCGTGGAAGCCGAAACTCGAAGAGCCGGTGAACACGACCTACAAAGGCATCGACGTCTACAAGCTCACGGTCTGGACGCAAGGGCCGGCGATGCTCCAGGCGCTCAACATCCTGGAGAACTTCGACCTCAAGGGGATGGGCTACAACAGCGCGCGTTACATCAACACCGTCTACCAGGCGATGAGTCTCGCGTTCGCCGACCGCGACTTCTACTACGGGGACCCCGCGTTCCCGCCCGTCGCGCCGATCGCCGGCCTGCTGTCAAAGGACTACGCGAAAGAGCGCGCGAAGCTGATCAACGACAAGCGCAACGAAGCGGCGATGGGGCCTGGCGATCCGTACGCATATCAGCAGGGCGAGGCGAATCCGTTCCCCGAGCTGCTGCGGCAGTGGACGCCGGTCAAGACGGCCGAAGCGTTCGATCAGTTCAAGGAGCACTTCCTGGCCGGAACGACGTCGGTGGAAGCGGCAGATGCCGACGGTTGGGTCGTGTCCGTCACGCCGAGCGGCGGCTGGGTCCCGGCCGTGATCGCGGGCAAGACCGGCATCGGTCTCTCACAACGCATGCAATCGTTCGTGACCGATCCGGCCGAAGGTCCGTTCAACGTCGTCGCGCCTCGCAAACAGCCGCGCGTGACGCTCACCCCGACGCTGGCGATGAAAGACGGCGCGCCGTACCTCGCCTTCGCCGTCCAGGGCGGCGACACGCAGGACCAGAACCTCCTCCAGTTCTTTCTCAACGTCGTAGAGTTCGGGATGACGGTGCAGGAGGCGACCGAGGCGGCGAATTTCAATTCCTACCAGATGAAGAGCACGTTCGGCGACCACAAAGCCGAGCCGGGCCGCATCCTCCTCAATGACGCCACGCCGTCGTGGGTCCGCCGCGATCTCAGCCAGATGGGCTACCGCCAGGAGTTCGAAGACCGCACGTCCGGCCCGATCAACGCGATCCTCATCGATCGCGCGCACGGCACGCTGTGGGGCGGCTCGAGCAACCACGGGGAGGATTACGGGATCGCCTGGTGACCTGGCTCGCCCTGGTTCTACTGGTGGTAGTGCTCACCGGCGCCGCAATCGGGCTGTTCGTCCGACGGCGACGCCGGCAACGCTTTGCCCTCGTCGAGTCGCTGTTCCTCGTCCGCGTGGATGACGCGCACGTCACGGTGCGCGATCCGGAAGGGGAGGAAGAGACGATCGCCTGGGACGACCTGCAACGCATCGTTCTCCACACGACCGACGGCGGCCCCGACCAGCCCGACATCCTCTGGGAGCTGCATCCCGCGTTCGGCCGGTCCGTGATGTTCCCCAGCGCCGCGACCGGCGAAGTCGACTTCATGTACGACGCGCAGAAGCTGCCCGGCTTCCGCGACGAGTCGCTCGTGCGGGCGATGACGAGCGCGGAGAACGGCTCGTTTCTGGTCTGGGAACGGGAGTGAGGCTTGTCATCCTGAGCCGCGGAGACGGCGAAGGATCTCCCCGCACGTGCGCTCACCGCCCCCATCAGGAGATCCTTCGCCCTCTGCGGGGCTCAGGATGACACCGAACGGGAGTAGCGCGGAGCGCTGTCATCCTGAGTCGCGAAGACGGCGAAGGATCTCCCCGCACGTGCGCTCGCCGCCCGCATCGGGAGATCCTTCGCCATCTGCGGGGCTCAGGATGACAACGAACGGGAGTAGCGCGGAGCGCTGTCATCCTGACTCGCGAAGACGAGGAAGGAACTCCCGGCACGTGCGCTCACCGCCCCCATCAGGAGATCCTTCGCCCTCTGCGGGGCTCAGGATGACACCGAATGGGAGTAGCGCGGAGCGCTGTCATCCTGACTCGCGAAGACGAGGAAGGATCTCCCGGCACGTGCGCTCACCGCCCGCATCGGGAGATCCTTCGCCCTCTGCGGGGCTCAGGATGACAACGAACGGGAGTGGCGCGGCGCGCTGTCATCCTGACTCGCGAAGACGAGGAAGGATCTCCCGGCACGAGCGCTCACCGCTCGCATCGGGAGATCCTTCTCCCTCTGCGGGGCTCGGGATGACAACGAATGGGAGTAGCGCGGAGCGCTGTCATCCTGACTCGCGAAGACGAGGAAGGATCTCCCGGCACGAGCGCTCGTCGCCCGCATCGGGAGATCCTTCGCCCTCTGCGGGGCTCAGGATGACACCGAACGGGAGTAGCGCGGCGCGCTGTCATCCTGACTCGCGAAGACGAGGAAGGATCTCCTGGCACGTGCGCTCACCGCCCGCATCGGGAGATTCTTCGCCCTCTGCGGGGCTCAGGATGACACCGAACGGGAGTAGCGCGGAGCGCTGTCATCCTGACTCGCGAAGACGAGGAAGGATCTCCCGGCACGTGCGCTCGCGCTCGCGTCGGGAGATCCTTCGCCCTCTGCGGGGCTCAGGATGACACCGAACGGGAGTAGCGCCGCGCGCTGTCATCCTGACTCGCGAAGACGAGGAAGGATCTCCCGGCACGAGCGCTCGCCGCTCGCATCGGGAGATCCTTCGCCCTCTGCGGGGCTCAGGATGACAAGCCTGCACCCTTCCCGCCGAACCCCACGTATATACCCTCCGAATGTACGCGATCCTCGAAGCGCGCGACGCCGGAGTCGACACCTTGCAGCGGGCGAGGCAGGGCGACCACGAGGCCTTTGCCGAGATCGTCGGCTCGCATGAATCGATGGTCTACGGCCTCGCGTACCACTTCTTCCAGGACCGCGGGCGGGGCGAAGAGATCGCCCAGGACGTCTTCCTCCAGCTCTATCGCAGCCTCGACTCCATCGAGTCGCCGTCGCATCTCCTTTTTTGGTTGCGCCAGGTCACCTCGCGGCGCTGCATCGACGCCGTGCGTCGCGCGAAGATCGCCAGGCCGGTCCCCTTGGAAGCGGTCGAGCTGCAGAGCGTCATCAAAGATGCCGATCCGTTTCTGGAGCGCAAGCTGAGGCAGCTCGTGGCCGACCTGCCCGAGGCGCAACGGCTGGTGATCACGCTGCGGTATCAGGAAGACCTCGATCCCGCGGAGATCTGTCGCATCGTCGAAATGCCCATCAACACCGTCAAGAGCCATCTGCACCGTGCCCTCACCGCGTTGCGGAAGAAACTGGGAGACCACTGATGAACCTCGAGCACGAACTGCGAGCGGCACTGCGACGCAAGAGCCCGGCGCCGGGTCTGGCGGAGCGAGTGCTGGCGCGGGCACACGAAGTCCCGGAGCGTCGCCCTGTGCGGCGCGCGCCGTGGGCGGTGGCGGCCTCGCTGCTCCTCGCCGTCACCCTCGCCGGATGGGGCGCGCATCGGCGCGCCGAAGGCGAGCGGGCGAGAGAGCAGGTCCTGCTGGCGATGCGCATCGCCGGCTCCAAGGTCGCGTACGCGCAGCAACAGGTTCGCGGCATCTCCAAATGAAAGGAAACGTCATGAAGATCCTCCTCCGCCTCGTCCTCGTTTTCGCGCTGACGCCCGTCGTCTACGCGCAGCGCGTCAACCTCGATTTCCCCGGCCTGGCCGACAAAGCCCGCGAAGTCGTCGACGTCACCCTCGACGGCGCTCTCCTCCGCCTCGGCTCCCGCTTTCTCTCCGACACCGACGCTGATGAACGCGCCGTGCGAGACATGGTCGACCGTCTCGAAGGCATCTATGTCCGCAGCTACGAATTCGGCAGCGACGGCTACGACCGCTCCGCGATTGACGCCGTCCGCAAGCAGCTCGGGCCGACGTGGAAACGCGTCGTCAGCGTGAAGAGCAAGACGCGCGACGACGTGGAGATCTACACCGATCTCCGCGGCGACAAGATCGTCGGCCTCGTCGTCATCGCCGCCGAGCCTCGGGAGTTGACGCTGGTCAACCTCGTGGGGCCGATCGATCTCGACAAACTGGCGACGCTCGAAGGGCAGTTCGGCATCCCCCGCGTCTCGAAGAAAGGGGACAGGCAATGATCAGGCGCTTCGGAGCTCTCTTCGTCCTCGTCGCGCTCGCGCTGCCGATGCACGCCAGCTTCCGCGACGTCGTGCGCGCGATCGAAACGCGTCACAACCAGCGCCAGACGACGCCCCCGCTCCTCGGGTTCGCGCGCTTCGCCTGCTGGATCATCCACCCGAAAGGCGTGTACGACTTCCAGCTCGCGACGTTCGAGAACCTGCGCGGGGCGAGCGCCGACGACTTCGCGGCCATCCTCAGCGCGAAAGTGGGCGCCGGATTCCGGCCCGTCGTTCGCGTCCGTTCTACACATAGTGGAGAGTTCACGTTCATCTACGCGAAACCGGCTGCGGATGAGAACCGGATGGAGCTCTTCATCGTGACGCACGACCGCAGCGACACGGTGGTCATCCGTCTCGATGCGGACATGGAGATCGCTGCGCGGGAAGTGAACATGGCCCGGATGCACGATCAAAAGCGCCTTCGCGACATTGGCCGTTGAGCGGGCACGGCCCGCGGCGCTCGTTGGCCAAGCCTTCACAAGGTCAGGCGCCGATTGGGTCGTGATTCGTTGATCCATTCGAAGGAATTTGCAACTACACGGGCCATCGAAACGGCGATAGAATCCGTACCTCTCTCGAACAACGATGGCCCGGTACGAAGAACGCGACGAGTCGTACGATCTCCTGAACCAGTATCTCCAGGAAATCTCGCGCGTGCCCCGGCTCACGCCGGAGCGCGAACGCGAGCTCGGGAAGCGGGTGCAGGAGAACGACAAGGCGGCTCTCGAGGAGCTGGTCAAAGCGAATCTGCGCTTCGTCGTCTCGTACGCGAAGCGCTATCGCAACTCGCACGTCCTCTTCCTCGACCTCATCAACGAAGGCAACATCGGGCTGATCCACGCCGCGAAGAAGTACGACCCCGACAAGAACGTGAAATTCATCACCTACGCGGTGTGGTGGATCCGCCAGTGGATCCTCCACGCGCTATCGGAGCAGGGGGGCGCGTTCCGTCTGCCACCGAAGCGCGCGAACCTCATGTACCGCCTGGAGAAGGCGATCGGCGCGGCGATGAGCGAGGGGAATCACATCCCGACGCCGGAGGAGCTGGCGACGGAGCTCGGCGTCACGGTCAAGGAAGTGCAGACGCTGATGCAGGCGAACAGCGACAACTTCTCGCTGAACGCCGAGCTGGACGCCGACTCGCACACCGAGCTCGCCGACGTCATCGAGCAGACTTCCATCCCTTCGGCCGAAGACGAGATGCAGGAACAGTCCCGGCGGATGGAGCTCCTCGCGCACATTGCCGACCTCTCGCCGAAGGAACGCCTCGTTCTCATGCTCCGCCACGGCGTGAGCGACAACCTGCCGAAGTCGATCCGCGAGCTGGCGGACTTCCTCAACCGCGAGCCGGCGAACATCTCCGAAGTGCTGGATCGGGCCAAGGTAAAGATCTGCGAGAAGCTGCAGATCAACGAGGGCGAGCTGGCCGTGCTGCTGCTCTACACGAATCCGAACGAGAGCGCCTGGAAGCGTTTCTGGGACGAGCTCGACGACCTCACGCCGGGTCTCACGCCGCAGATCGACGCGCGCCGCTTGCCCGCGCTCCAGACGCTGCGCCAACACGCGCGCGTGCAGAGCGCCGTCGAGGAGCTGACGCTCGAAGAGAAGACGATCCTCAAACTGCGCTACGGCGTGCTGCAGGACGACGAGCTGACGCTGCGCGACATCGGCGAGATCCTCGGCCTCTCCCGCGAACGCGTGCGCCAGATCGAAAGCCGCGCCGAGGCGAAGTGCCGGCGGTCGGTGCGCCGGGATCGGTGAGGATGATTCGGGGCTGCATCCCCGTGATCCCCAGCGCGGACCTTCCCCGCAGTCTCCGTCTGTGGATCGACGGCCTAGGGTTCGAAGTCATGAAGGAGATGAGAGACGGCGACCGCCTCACGTTCTGCATGCTCCGCAACGGCAATCTGCAGTTCATGCTCAACCAACGCTTTGGCATCGTCGAGCCACCCGCCGATTATGACGGGATCCGCCTGTACTGGGCGCCGAGCGATCTGCACGC